>JAKLHH010000242.1 GCA_022710245.1 Myxococcota bacterium | reverse complement strand
GATCGAGGCCATCGACCTCGGGCTCTTCAACGAGGTGCTGGCCGGGCTGCTGCGCGGCGAGGAGGTCGCCAGCCCGCGCTTCGACTTCACCAGCGGGCAGCGGCGGCCGCGCGACAAGTGGATCCCGATGAAGCTCGAGCCGGGGCAGGTCCTCGTCGTCGAGGGCATCCACGGCCTCAACGACCGGCTGACCCAGGCGGTGCCGCGCGAGCACAAGTTCAAGGTCTACGTGAGCGCGCTGACGCAGCTCTGCATCGACGACCACAACCGCATCTTCACCTCGGACTCGCGCTTCCTCCGGCGCATCGTCCGCGACCGTCGCTACCGTGGCTACTCGGCGGCGACCACCATCGAGAGCTGGCCGCGCGTGCGCCGCGGCGAGATGCGGAACATCTTCCCCTTCCAGGAGGCCGCCGACGTGATGTTCAACTCGGCGCTGGTCTACGAGCAGGCGGCGCTGCGTCCCTATGCGGAGCGCTTCCTCCTCGAGGTGCCGCAGGAGAGCCCCGCCTTCGTCGACGCCTACCGGCTCCTCGCCTTCATCAACAACTTCCTGCCCATCTTCGAGGAGTCCGTGCCGCAGATCTCCATCCTGCGGGAGTTCATCGGCGGCAGCGCGTTCAAGTACTGAGCGCGAGCGCCGGGAGTTCATCGGCGGCAGCGCGTTCAAGTACTGAGCGCGAGCGCCGACCCTGAGCGCTGGCCCTGAGCGCTGGCCGAGGGGACCGTGCTAGGATGGAAGGCGTGAGCGGGCCGAGACACCAGCGCTGGTGGCTCTGCGCGGGGCTGGCGGGCGCCGGGCTCGCGGCGCTCGCGGCGCTCGCCGGGCTCGCCCTGGCGGGCTGCCGCTTCGACGGCAGCGGGCTGCTGCTCCGCGATCGGGGGTCGGGCCTGGACCGGCCGCGGCTCGAGCTGGGCCCGCTCGACCTCGGCGACGGCCCGCGGCCCGAGCTCTCGCCCGATCAGCGGCTGGAGGGGGCGCCGCCCGCGGCCTGGTGGCACTCGAGCTGGAAGCGCCGCCGCAAGCTGACCTTCTCCAACGCGACGGGCGCCGAGGACCTGGTGGGCGTCCCGGTCCTGGTGGTCCTCGACGACAAGCGGATCGACTACGCGGCGATCGCGGGCAGCGGCGACGACCTCCGCTTCGTGGACGCGGACGGGGTCACCGTGCTCCCGTACGAGATCGAGCTCTGGAACGCCAAGGGGAGGTCCTTCCTCTGGGTCCGGGTGCCGCAGATCGACAAGGGCTCGGCGACCGATCACATCTGGCTCTACTACAACCAGCCCTCGGCGCCCGCGGGCGAGGACGTCTCCGAGGTCTGGGGCGCGGACTTCGCCGGCGTCTGGCACCTCGACGGGAGCGACGACTCCAGCGAGCACTACAACCACGCGACCTCCCGCACCGCGCCGACCGGCCCCGCGCTGATCGGCAGCGGGCTCAACTTCGACGGCAAGGCGCAGCTGATGGAGCTGCCGACCAGCGCGAGCCTGAGCCAGCTCTCGGTGCTCACCGTCGAGGTCTGGATGAAGACCAAGCAGGTCTGGGACGTGCCCGTCTGGCCGGCGAGCGCGGCCCTGGTCAGCCGCGCCAGCCCGGGGCTCGACTCGGGCGACTGGAGCCTCCTCGGGGGCCGCGCCAAGGAAGACAGCGGCGACGCGGGGCGGCTGATCGTCGTCCTCGGCCGCGCCACCGAGCCGTCGTTCGCGAGCGGCAAGGGCAAGAACGACGACCAGTGGCACCACGTCGTCTGGACCCGCACCGCCGGCGGGCTGAACCAGCTCTACGTCGATGGTGCGCCCGACGGGCAGCTGCAGGACGACGGCGGCAAGCTCGACGCGAGCGTGGCCATCCAGGTCGGGGGCGAGGCGCGGGAGGGCGGCGCGCGCTTCAACGGCCACCTCGACGAGCTCCGCGTCTCCAGCGTGGCGCGGACGGCTGCGTGGGTTCGCGCGCAGCACCAGTCCATGCGCGACGCCGGCTTCGTCAGCTTCGGGGTCGAGGAGACGCTCTGATCCTCAGCGTCGGAGCCGAGGAGAGGCTCTGATCGTCAGCGTCGGAGCCGAGGCGAGGCTCTGAGCGGCAACGTCCGGTCGAGGAGACGCTCTCGGTCGAGACGCTCTCGGTTCGACCCCGGCACGGCGGTGGGGACGGCGCAGATGCCTCGTCAGTCACCCACAGCGCCCGGCGGAGCAACGAGCACCAGAGACCGCAACGAGCAGGAGGAGGAGGCCGGCGCGCCGCATGCTGGGTGTTGTTGATAGGGGGTGGGCCGTCGCCCCTTCCTGGTGCAGTCGGCCTGCTTCAGAACCGCGCGTCGCCGAGGCTGGCCAGCCCCGAGCCGCGGAGCTCCGCCTGGATGTCATGGACGAAGCGACGCTGCTCGCGGAGCGGCAGCGCGGCGAGCTCCCGGGCGGTGCCCTTCTGCAGCAGGCGCGCCCCCTGCACCGCGGCCAGGTAGAGCAGGCCGCGCGTCAGCTGGATGTACCGCGAGGGGATCGGGTCGGCGACCTGCTCCTCGACGACGTGGAGCTGGCCGCCCTCCCCGCGCACCTCGCGCCTGACGATCTTCGCCAGGTTGAGCGGCGCGCCGCCGTCGGCGAGGAGCACCTCGCCCCCGCCCGGCGCCGGGATCACCTGGTCGGAGCGCGCCGGCAGGAGCCGGTTCGGCGTCAGCGGCACCCCGGCGAAGGTCCGCGGCGCGCGGCCGCTCGCCTCGAGCCGGGCGGCGAGCGCCTGCAGCTGCGGGAAGTCGGACCACTCGGAGGCGGCGTTGAGGACCACCAGGCGCCGCCCCGGCGTGTGAGCCACCCAGCCGAGGTCGTCGAGGCCCAGGCACTCGCGGCCGCTCGCGGTCACCACCACCTGCGGCCGGTAGGAGCGGACCCCGGCGCGCGCGCTGCGGAAGTAGAGGATGCGGTCGCGGCGGATGGCCTGCTGCACCCAGCGGGGCGGTGGCGCACCCAGCGTGCGCGGCAGCGCGTCCCCGCGGTCCGCCATCGCCACCTCGTAGCCCTGCCGCCGCAGCTCGAGCGTGGTCGCCCGCCCGATCTTGCCGTAGCCGACGAGGAGCACGCGGACCGGACCCGCCTGCGGGTCGAGGCCGGGGACGCCGCGGCCGCGCAGCTCGGCGAGCTTCTCGAGGACGCTCTGGGTGACGGAGCGCCCGATCAGCGGCGTCTCCTTCTTCACCTTGCCCCAGGAGTCGGCGACCTTCATGGTGGTGAAGCTCTCGTGCGTGGTGCTCCCCTGCGTCGCCGCGATCCCGAAGACGGTGTGGGTGGCCTTGACCATCGCCAGGCCGGCGGAGGTCTGCTCGACGGCGACGATGCGCTTGCCCAGCCCGCGCGGCACGCCCGACTGGTTGATCAGCTCGAGGACGCGGCGGATGAGGTCGCCGCCGTCGTCGACGAGGAGCACCTTCGCCGCGGGATCGGCGAGGAGCGTGTCGATCACCCCCTGGGCCAGGCGCGGGACCTGCTCGGAGGTGCGTCGCTGCGACTCGAGGACGTTGAAGCCCTCCTGGCGCAGCTCGCTCATCACCCCGGCGTGCTGCGAGTAGGGCTTGCCGAGGACGGTGATGCGCGAGGGCGGCACGCCCGAGCTCGCCAGCGCCCGCAGCAGCGGGCCGGTGGAGCCGAGGAGGTGCTGCACCCCGAAGACGTGGAAGCCGGCGAGCGGCTGGCCCGGGGCGTGACGGGCGACGAGGGAGGCGAAGGCGCGCATGGGAGGGGCGCTCAGGCGCGGCGCGCCCGTCACAGGGGGCGCGACCGCGGCCGGCGCGGGGACGCTGGCGCTGGCGCTCGCGCTCGCGGTCCTCGAGGAGCCGGTGGCCGGGGAGGGGCTCGCGGCGCCCGGCTCGCGGGCTCGCCGCTCACCGCTCCTCAGCGGGGGCAGCGCGCCGGCGGCCTGCGGGACGCGCTGCGCCTCGTAGGCGTAGGAGATGATCTCGCCGAGGCGGGTGAAGACCTCGGAGGCGGTCGCCTTGCCGACCGGGAAGGGCGCCGGCCGCGAGTAGCGGAAGCGGCGGCCCTGCTCGTTCTTGAAGGTGACGTCGAGCCGATCGCCGTCGAGGTCGAGGGCAGCCAGCTCGAGCGGTCCCGGCGGCAGCTGCATGGTGGCGCGGCGCGCGTCCGGCGCGGGAGCCGTCCGCGGGACGGTCGAACGGACGAGGTCGGTCGGCAGCGCGACCGAGTAGAGGCGCAGGGCGCCGCGCGAGTCGCGGCCCATCCAGCTCACCGAGGCGACCTTCCCTTCGTTGCCGGGGCGGGAGGTGTCCTCGGTCACCGCGAGCTCGCCGAGGCCCGGCACCTTCAGCCTGGTCCCGCGCGGGAACGGCGCGCGGACGACCAGGGCGGGCGTCGGCGGGACCTCCCCGCGCGGGAAGCGGTCGTAGGAGCCGACCACCGCGACCAGCCCGCTCGCAGGCAGGGCCCAGGAGCGGGCGCCGCCGCGGATGGGACCCGGGTCGATGGGCCACGGCGCCGTCTGCACGGAGGGGGAGGCCTGGATCTGCTTGATCAGGCGGAGGAGCGGACGCAGCTGCGGGTCGACCTGGGGGCGCGGAGCGGGCCTCTCCCCGGGCCTCGCGAGCGCGGGGGCCGCAGCGAGGACGAGGAGGGTGACGAGCGCCCTGGATCGAAGTGACGCGAGCATCCGGAGTCAGTCCAGCAAGAAGCAGGCCCGCTGAGCAGGCAGCGGTTCCAGTTGCTTGGGTGGTCGCGGCCGGCCGGGCGGCAACCGGAGTGGTCAGATGCGCAGTCCCCACCGGGCGCGGTGGCGAGCAGGCTCCGCCACGGGCTCCGGGCCGAGCAGGAGCACCCTTTCCGCGCCCTGGTAGCTCCCGCTATAGTCGGCCCGCACTCGAGGAGCCAGCCGATGACGATCCGAACCGCCTTGCCTGCCGCGCTCGCCGCGGCCCTCACCCTCTCGCTCGCGCTGCCCGCACGGGCCGAGCCGATCAGCGTCAAGGACCTGCTCTCGGTCAAGTGGGTGAGCGGCCTCGCGCTGGCGCCCGACGGCGCGCGCGTGGCCTTCTCTGTCGCGCAGGCGAGCTGGGACAAGAACAAGCGCGAGAGCAACCTCTACCTGGCCCCCACCGCGGGAGGTGCGCTCCGCCAGCTCACGGCGGCCTCGGGCAGCAACAGCGCGCCCGCCTTCTCCCCCGACGGGCGGACCATCGCCTTCGTCTCCTCGCGCGCGGGCGAGCCGCAGCTCTGGCTGATCCCCGTCGACGGCGGCGAGGCGACCCAGCTCACGCGCGTCCCCGGCGGCGCCTCGGGGCCGCTCTGGTCGCCGGACGGCAAGCACCTGGCCTTCGTCGCCAGCGTCTACCCGAGCTGCAAGGACGAGGCGTGCAACGCGAGGCGGGCCAAGGCCGACGGCGAGAGCAAGGTGCAGGCGCGCGTCTACGACGGGCTCCTCTTTCGCCACTGGAACGAGTGGCGCGACGAGAAGCGCGCGCACGTCTTCGTCGTGCCGGCGGCCGGGGGCAAGCCGCGCGACCTGACCCCGGGGCCGCACGACGCGCCGCCGCTCGCGCTCGGCGGCAACCCGGACTACGCCTTCTCCCCCGACGGCAAGGCGCTCGCCTACGTGAGCAACACGGACCAGGTCGTCGCCACCTCGACCAACAACGACCTCTTCGAGGTGCCGCTCGCCGGCGGCAAGCCGCGCCGGATCTCGACGGGCAAGGGCAACGACTTCGAGCCGCGCTACTCGCCCGACGGCAAGCTCCTCGCCTGGCTCTCGATGGAGCGGCCGGGCTTCGAGGCCGACCGCCCGCGCGTCCTCGTCCTCGACCGCGCCAGCGGCAAGGTCAGCGAGTGGAGCCGCGGCTGGGACGGCCACCCGCTCGGCCTGCGGTGGAGCAAGGACAGCACGCGCCTGCTCTTCACCGCCCCGCACCAGGGCCAGGTGGAGGTCTTCCAGGCGACGCCGGCCGGGGTCACCCAGCTGACGCGAGGCCTCTACGTCAAGGAGCTCGCGCTCGCGAAGGACGGCCGGCTGGTGGTGATCGACGAGGCCTCCGAGCGGCCGCCCGAGCTCGTCGCGCTCTCGGCCGACGGCAAGCAGAAGCGCGCCCTCACCCACCTCAACGAGTGGCTGACGAAGAAGTACAGGCTGCGGGCCGCCGAGCACGTCTGGTTCCCCGGCGCGGGCGGCAAGAAGATCCACGCGGTGCTGCTCCGGCCGCCCGGCGCGCGCCCCGGCCAGCGCCTGCCCGCGCTGGTGATGATCCACGGCGGGCCGCAGGGGATGACCGGCGCCGACTTCCACCCGCGCTGGAACCTGGCCATGTTCGCCAGCGCCGGCTACCTCGTCCTCGGGGTGAACTTCCACGGCAGCCTCGGCTTCGGCCAGGCCTTCACCGACGCCATCAGCGGCGACTGGGGCGGGCGCCCCTACGAGGACGTGATGAAGGGCGTCGACTGGCTGGCGAGCCAGCCCTTCGTCGACGGCAAGAAGATCTGCGCGGCGGGCGCGTCCTACGGCGGCTACCTGGTCAACTGGATCGCCACCCACAGCGCGCGCTTCAGCTGCCTCATCTCGCACGCGGGGCTCTTCAACCTGGAGTCGAAGTTCGGCTCCACCGAGGAGCTCTGGTTCCCCGAGTGGGAGCTGCGCGGGACCCCGTGGACCAACCGCGCCCTCTACCGCAAGCTCTCGCCGCACTCCTACGCCGAGAAGCTGAAGACCCCGACGCTGGTCATCCACGGCCAGCGCGACTACCGGGTGCCGGTGGAGCAGGGCATGCAGCTCTTCACCGCGCTGCAGCGGCAGGGCGTGCCCTCGCGCTTCCTCTACTTCCCCGACGAGGATCACTTCGTCCAGAAGCCGCAGAACATCGACCTCTGGTGGCGCACCATGCGCGACTGGCTCAAGCGCTACCTCGGGCGTTGAGCTCGCTGGTGCCGCACCATGCGCGACTGGCTCAAGCGCTACCTCGGGCGTTGAGCTCGGGGCGAGGGAGTCAGGGCACCACGCGGAAGTAGAGCTGCAGGTCCGCCTCGCTGCGGTTCGTCTCGCCCCAGTAGGTCCACCCGGTCCACGACGAGCCGCTCGAGATCTGGGCCCGCCCGTCGGCGAAGACGCTCCCCTCGGCGAACTCGTAGCCGTCGCTCCCGTCGCGCAGCGGGTAGACCCGGTAGGTGGTCCCGGCGGGCGCGCTGAGCACCAGGTGGTAGCCCTGGCCGGACTTCAGCACCCGCGGCGCGCTGAGCGGGTAGGTGACCCAGCCGTAGTCGGTGGCGACCGCGGAGCTGGCGATCGTCCCCTCCTCGACGAGGGCGCCGCTCGCCTGCTCGAGCCGCACGGTGAGCGCGCCCGACCCCGAGGTGCGCTTCAGGTTGATCGTGACCTGGTCGATGGTGCGGTCGGGGCCGCTCACCGTGAGCTCCTCGCGCACCTTCGCGCCGCCGCCGATGGTGGCCTGGCCCTCGGGGTTGGCCCAGACCTCCATGTACCCGACCCCCTGCGAGCGGCCGTCGCTGTAGGAGAGCGAGTAGATCGGCGTCGTCGGGTAGTCCGGGTTGAGCTTGCCCGAGGCATCGAGGACCGCCAGGTCGAGGTCGCTCGTGAACGGCTGCAGCGGGTAGCTCGAGCCCTTCTCCTGGTAGAGGCAGTTGAGCGAGACCCAGTTCTGGTTCGGGCTGGGGTCCTTGTTGGACCAGACCAGGTGGTAGAGCGCTCCGCCGGTCACCTGCGCCGGCGCCTTGAAGGTGATCAGCGGGAAGTAGCTCGCCGTGGGGTTCGAGAGCAGCCCGGTGGTGAGCACCGCGCTCGCCGGGCGGTGGCCCGAGGAGCCGTCGTCGGCGTGGAGCTCGACGGCGACGCTGCCGCCTGTCCCCGCCGCGTAGCCCGCCTGCGAGTGCATGAGGTAGACGCGGACGCCGGTCACCGTGCCCGTGTAGCTCGCGCGGAAGCGGTAGTCGACCGGCGAGCCGTAGCCGTAGCCCTCGCCGTCGAGCGGGATGTTGCCGAGCGAGTCGGCGTGCCAGGGAGTGCCGTAGAAGCCGAAGCTCGCTGGCGGGGTCTTCAGGTCCGCGCCGGGGAGCTCGGCCGTGCCGGAGTCGCGCGCGGCTCCCGCCTCCGCGTCGCCGCCGGGTGGCGGCAGCTTCGCGCCGTCGCGATGGTCGCGGTCGGGCGACCGCGAGCCATCGGCCGCTCGCGCGAGCAGCTCGCCCTCGCCGCAGGCGACGAGATAGACACCGAGGATCAGCGTCAGCAGACTCGCCGGCAGGCTCACCTGCAGCGTCCTCCTCATGGGCACCTCCGGGTTGTTGCCAATCGGGAAGGGCCGCGGGTCGAAGGACGTCGCGGCCAGCCAGCCGCGAGGCCAGCGCCCTGAAGGGCGGCCGGCGGGCTCGGCGCGAGCGCAAACCTCGCTCGAGCCATCGTCTTGCGGGAGCCAACCTGCCTGGGGCATGGTGGAGCATGTCCCTCATTATCCTCGACATCAAGGACAGCGTCGCCACCCTCATCCTCAACCACGACCTGCGCCGCAACGCGCTCAGCCGGGCGCTCATCGCCGAGGCCATCGAGGCCCTGACGACCTGCCGGGCGCGCCAGGTGCGGGCCATCATCCTGCGCGCCAACCGCGGCGCCGCCGTCTTCTCCGCCGGCCACGACGTCGCCGAGCTCCCGCGCTCGGGCCGAGACCCCCTCGCCTACAACGACCCGCTGGAGCAGCTGATCCGCGCGGTGCGCGAGCTCCCGGCGCCGGTCATCGCCATGATCGAGGGCGGGGTCTGGGGCGGCGCCTGCGAGCTCGTGCTCTGCTGCGACATCCAGATCGGCTCGCCATCGGCTACCTTCGCCATCACGCCGGCTCGCCTCGGCGTTCCCTACAACGCCGCCGGCCTGCTCCGGGTGATGAACGAGATCGA
>JAKLHH010000241.1 GCA_022710245.1 Myxococcota bacterium | reverse complement strand
CACCAGCCTGCCGGTCGCCGAGGGCGAGGGCCTGGGCTTCCTGCCGGCGAACCTGCTCACCCGCGCGCGCGGCGACCTCGAGCGCCTGCGCGGGACGCTCGCCGCCGAGTGCGTGAAGCTGGGCGCGCTGCGGCCGAAGCGGATCGAGGTCCGCGTCGACGACCTGGTCTTCGCGGGGCTGGGCGCGGACGGCAAGCTGCGCGGGCTGGTGAAGGCCGAGCTCTCGCTGGGCGTGCGCAAGCACCTGACCCTGGAGCTCGAGGGCCTCGCCGCGCCCTCGCCGCACGCCCGCCGCCCGCGGCGCCCTTGACGCCGCGCCCCGATAAGGGGAGAAAAGAGGACGCGTTCCGGAGACGAGCCGATGCCGATCAAGCCCAGCAAGAGCGCCCCGCGCCTCGCCGCGCGGATCAAGAAGGCGATCCACGACCACGAGCTGACCGAGGCCGAGCTGAAGGAGATCCTGGCGATCGCCGACGAGGACCACCACATCGACAAGGAGGAGCGGGCGCTGCTCGAGGAGCTGCAGCACCTGATCGACAACGGGAGCGTCAAGCGCGTGCCGTGAGCCGCGCGCGGAGCGAGCTCGCGCTGAGCGACTCGACCGCGGGGCGCCGTCACTCGAGGAGGAGGAGGTCGAGATGAGAGCCAGCAAGAGCGCCGGGCGCCTCGCCGCGATGATCAGCAAGGCCATCAGCGACCATGAGCTCACCGAGGCCGAGCACCAGGCCATCCTCGAGCTCGCGCGCGAGGACGAGCAGATCGACGAGGACGAGCGGGCGCTCCTCGCGGAGCTCGAGCGGCTGCTCGAGAGGGGATCCGTCAGGCGGGTCTGAGAGGCTGCCGGTCCCCGCGGCGGCCCGAGCGCTACGCCTCGGGCTTCTCCGCCGCCGCCTTCAGCGCCTCCGCCTGGAAGTGGGTGCGGAGCGCGTCGATCACGTCCTGGATGTCGCCGTCCATCACGCCGCTCAGGTTGTGCCGGGTGAGGCCGATGCGGTGATCGGTCAGGCGGTCCTGCGGGAAGTTGTAGGTGCGGATCTTCTCCGAGCGCTCGGCGCCCCCCACCTGCGAGCGGCGCTCCTGGCTGCGCTCGGCCTCCTGCTTCGCCTGCTCCGCCTCGAGCAGGCGCGAGCGGAGGATCTTCATCGCCTTGGCCTTGTTCTTGTGCTGCGACTTCTCGTCCTGGCAGCAGACGACCAGGTTGGTCGGCAGGTGCGTGATGCGCACCGCGCTGTCCGTGGTGTTCACGCTCTGCCCGCCAGGCCCGCCGGCGCGCATCACCTCCACGCGCAGGTCCTTGTCCTGGATCTGCACGTCCACCTCCTCGGCCTCGGGCAGCACGGCCACCGTCGCCGTCGAGGTGTGGATCCGCCCCTGCGCCTCGGTGACCGGCACCCGCTGCACGCGGTGGACGCCGCTCTCGTACTTGAGGCGGCTGTAGACCTTGTCACCAGCGATCAGCGCGATCGCCTCCTTGATGCCGCCCGACGAGCTCTGGCTCAGGCTCAGCACCTCGGTCTTCCAGCCGCTGCGCTCCGCGTAGCGCGAGTAGAGGCGGTAGAGCTCGCCGGCGAAGAGCGAGGCCTCCTGGCCGCCCTCGCCGCCGCGGATCTCGAGGAGGACGTTCTTGTCGTCGTTCGGGTCCTTGGGCAGGAGGAGCATCTTCAGCTTCTCGGTCAGCCGCTCGATCAGCGCGCGGCCGGCCTCCAGCTCCTGCCGCGCGAGGTCCCGCAGCTCCGGGTCGCTGAGGAGCTCCTTGTTCTCCGCCGCGTGCTGCTGCGCCTGGCGATACTCGCGGTAGGTCTCCACCAGCTCCACCAGGTTCGCGCGCTCCTTGGAGACCGTCAGGTACTTCTCGCGGCTGTTGATGACCTCGGGGCTGCAGAGGAGAGCATCGAGCTCGACGTAGCGCGCCTCGACTTCTTCCAGCTTCTCGAACATCAGCGTGTCCTCACCGGGTGTTGGTCGCGGCAGCTACGCCCGACCGCCTGACCTGGGCGGCGCCGCGACAGGGAGCTGTCGGCGGCGCTGGCCGCCGCGCTCAGGCCGCGGCCGGCTCTCCGCCCTTGAGGGAGGGGAGCGCCTCGGCGTAGGTCGCGAAGACCTCGACGCCGCCCTCGCCCACCTCGCCGACCTCGCTGGTCGCGCGCTCGCGCCAGAGCGTCTTCTGCAGCGCGACCAGAGAGACCTCGAGCTGGTCATCCGTCGGCTCGCGCGTGGTCAGCCGCTGCAGCCAGAGGCCGGGAGCGACGAGCGCGCGGACGATCGGGCTCTCGCGAAAGCGCGCCGAGAGCTTGATCGCCTCGTAGCTCAGCCCCGCCACCGGGAACATCAGCGGCACCTTGATCAGGATCTTGACGAGGTTGTCGACGAGCGCGACCTGGGAGATCGGGTAGCGCAGGAGCAGCGCGAAGATGAAGACGCTGATCAGGATCACCAGCACCAGGAAGGAGGTGCCGCAGCGCGGGTGGAAGCGCGATTCGCGGCGCACGTTCTCGACGGTGAGCTCGAGCCCCTTCTCGTGGGCCCAGATCGCCTTGTGCTCGGCGCCGTGGTACATGAAGACGCGCCGGATGTCCTTCATCAGCCCGATCGAGGCGATGTAGCCCACCAGCAGCAGGACCTTGAAGCCGCCGTCGACGAGGTGGAAGGAGATCGAGCTGGTCTTCAGCCCGAGGAGCCAGGTGAGCAGGTGCGGGAGCCCCTTGAAGACGAGCAGCGCGGCCAGCACCGAGACGATCAGCATGCCGGTGAAGCTGGGCTCGCGAGGCGCGCGAGGCGCGCGGACGTCCGGCGCGGCGGGGGCGGACGACGCGCCCGGCGCGGCGGCGGCGGTCGACGCAGCTGTCGCGGCGGAGGCGGTCGACGCCGCTGTCGCGGCGGGGGCGGTCGATGCGGCCGTGCGTGCGCCGTCGGGAGCGCCCTCGTGGCCGCTGGCCTCCTCCTGCTGCTTCGCCGAGAAGGAGAGCGCCGACATCCCGTTGAGGAGCGACTCGAGGAGCACCACCGCGCCGCGGAGGAACGGCCAGCGCAGCGGGCGCAGGCGCGCCGTCAGCGCGCGCCAGCGCTCCTCACGCACGACGATCTCGCCGCCCGGCCGCCGGCAAGCGACGGCGAACGAGGCTGGCGAGCGCATCATCACGCCTTCGATGACGGCCTGACCACCGACGTTGCACTTCTGGGGGGCGCTGCTCATGCGGGGCTACCGTCGGTGAGCGGGAGGAGGCGGACGGAGCCCGGCCGCCCGGCGAAGGAAGGGATCACTCCTTCGGCGTGGCGGAAGCGCGTCCGTACTTCTTGTTGAAGCGCTCGATGCGACCGGCCGAGTCCATCAGCTTCTGCTTCCCGGTGTAGAAGGGGTGGCAGGCGGAGCAGATCTCGACCTTGAAGGAGCCGCGCGTGGAGTAGGTCTGCACGGTGGCGCCGCAGGCGCACTCGATGGTCGCTGGCTGGTAGTTCGGATGAATAGCCTTCTTCATCATGGCCTCCAAGACGTGGACCTATAGCGCGGGGAGGCGGGAGCGTCAAGCCTGGAGCGGGGTGGTGAGGTAGAGGTGGCACCCGCCCGGCCCGAGGGGCTGGTGGGCGAGCAGGGCCAGCCCCGCCGCCTCGAGCTCGAGGATGAAGGCGGCGGGCTCCGGGAACGCCAGCACCGAGTCACGCAAGTACAGGTATTCAGGGGCGCCCGAGAGGATCGCCCCGACCCGCGGCACGACCCGCTGCAGGTAGAAGCGGGCCAGGCTCCCGAGCGGGCCGGGCCGGGGATCCGAGAGCTCGAGGATGGCGACCCGCCCCTCAGGACGGGTCACTCGCCGGAGCTCGGCGAGCGCCCGCGGGCGGCTCTGCACGTTGCGGATCCCGAACGCCATGGTCACCGCGTCGAAGCTGCCATCCGGGAAGGGGAGCGCCTCGGCCTCGCCGAGCGTGAGCGCCGCGGGCACGTCCCCGCGCGCGAGCTTGGCGCGGCCCGTGGCCAGCATGCCGCGAGAGGGATCCACCCCGACCACGCGGGCGCCGCCTCGCGCCAGGGCCAGCGTCAGGTCGCCCGTGCCGCAGGCGAGGTCGAGGACGCGAGCGCCGTCGCCCAGCTCCAGCGCCGCGAGCGCGCGCCGCCGCCAGCCGCGGTCGAGGCCGAAGGAGAGGATCCGGTTCAGCAGGTCGTAGCGACCCGCGACGCGGTCGAACATCTCACCGGAGCCGGGGCGCATGCGCTCTCCCTGTTGTTGGTCGCGGCAGCTGCCCGCCACCGCCCAGCGTGCGGGGCGCCGCTCCATCACTCGATCTTGCCGCAGGCGCCGATCTCGAGGATCAGGTACTCGAGGATGCGCTCTTGCGGCAGCAGCTCGGGCTGCTCGCCGTGCGTGTGGTACGAGGAGAAGAGCACGCGGCCGCAGCCCTGGCTGTCCTTGTCGTGGAAGTCCAGCGTCGCCGCCAGCGGGCGCACGCCGGCGCCGCCCGCCCACTTGACGCTGCCCGTGGTCCAGACCTTGCCGCCGATCGCGGTGTTGACGGACTTCATCACCGCCCAGCCGGTCATGAACCCGGTCACCTGCACGTGCCCGTCGGGGAGGAGCGCGCCGATCTCGGGCAGGCCGAGCCACGCCTTGAGGTCGGCGTCGGCGACGGCGGCCGGGACCACCAGGTCCTGGGTGCCCACCTCGGCGGCGTTCGGCTCCTCGGGCTGGGCGGCCGGCGTGGCGTCCGAGCCCTCGAAGTCGATGAACTCGGGGAAGACCTGCTCGACGTAGTCATAGGAGAAGTCAGTGACGAAGAGGCGGCCGCCCTTGCGTACGTAGGCGAGCAGGTTGCTCCGCACCGGGCCTGGCGAGGTGACCAGCGACTCGAACTTGGTGCCGCAGTCGACGAGGAGCAGGTGGTACGACTGCAGCAGCGCGCCGTTCTGCAGGAGGGCCTGCACGCTCTCCGGGCCGGTGCCCCAGTCCTTGCCGTTGTAGATGGTCTTCTGCTGCACGCCGAGCTTGTCGAGGACCTTCTCCATGTGGTCCCAGGCGCCGCTCACCACCGCGATGTTCGGGATGGTGTCGAGCGCGTCCCAGGCGGCGTTCTTGCCCGGCAGCGTGGCCTGCTCCTTGGTCAGCTCCAGGTTGCCGCACTGCGGGACGGTGACCTCGACGAAGCGGCGGAAGTGGCCCTTCTGGATGCCGAGCTTGAAGGTGCCGTTGGGGACCCCGACCAGCTTGAAGGTGCCGTCGGCGTTCGTGTAGACGTGCGCCGAGAAGCGGCCCTTCACGGCGCAGCTCTCGCACTGCACGGTGGTCGGCAGCGGGGTGATGGCGAGCGGCACGTGCACCGAGGCGCCGGCGACGGGGTCGATGCCGTTCGGGGCGAGGACGCGGCCGGTCACCGACGGGGGCGGGTTCGGCGCGCAGGGGTTGGTGTAGACGTCGGGGTAGGACGGCGGCTGATCCTTCCAGGTCCAGGGACCATCGACCGGGCCTGCCTCGGCGGGGAAGTAGGCGGGGTCGCTGCAGCGAGGCAGCGCGAGCAAACCCGCGAGGAGCCCGAGCGCGGCGGCGGCGAGGAGGAGGGGACGGAGGTGCTTCATGAGATCAGAGTGTACACGCGGTCCCTGGGGGATAATAGACGAGCGCGGGAGCGTATCAGGGACGATGCCTGGTCTTGATCGCGGCAGCTGCGCCCGACCGCCCAACCTGGGCGGCGCCGCTCCACGTCTGCCCCGACCGTGGATCGCGTCAGCTGTCATCCTGCCGCTGCTGCTCGCCGGCGGGTGCCGCCAGAGCCCGCCGGGCGGCCGCCCCGACCCGCGCGGAGGCGCCGGCCTCGCCGACGTGCTGCTCGAGGGCGTGCCGCACGTGCTGCAGCGGCCCGACTTCTGCGGTGAGGCCTGCGTCGAGATGGCGCTGCGCAAGCTGGGGGCGCGGGTCAGCCAGGACGACGTCTTCGAGCAGGCCGGCGTCGATCCCGCCGAGGGGCGGGGAGCCTACACCGCGGAGCTGGTCCGGGCGGCGACCCGCCTCGGCTTCAAGGTCGGGCCCGTCTGGCGGCGCGTGCCCGCGAGCCGCACCGCCGAGGGCGCCGAGCAGGAGTGGCGTGCGCTCCACGCGGACCTCCTCCGCGGCGTCCCCTCCATCGTCTGCGGTCACTACGACGACAGCCCCGGGACCACGGAGCACTTCCGCCTGGTCCTCGGCTACCGCGCCTCGAGCGACGAGGTGATCTACCACGAGCCCGCCGAGGCAGACGGCGCCTACCGCCGGATGGCGCGCTCGCGCTTCCTCGACCTCTGGCCGCTCCAGGGAGAGAAGGAGGCCACGCTGATCCGCCTGCGGCTGGAGCCGAGCGCGGCGGCGCGCGCCGCACGCCCGGTGAGGCCCGCCCTGGCCGCGCGCTTCGCCCAGCACGTGCGCAAGCTGCGCGAGAAGCTGACAGGCACGGTGGTCACCATCGTCGTGCAGCCGCCCTTCGTCGTGATCGGCGACGAGTCGCCGGAGCGCGTGCGCGATCGCGCGGAGCGGACGGTGAAGTGGGCGGCCCTCCGCCTGAAGCAGGACTTCTTCGAGCGCGACCCGGAGGAGATCATCGACATCTGGCTCTTCAAGGACGCGAAGACCTACCGGAGCGCGTCACGGCGCCTCTTCAAGGAGGAGCCCGACACGCCCTACGGCTACTACCTCGCCAGCCACCACGCGCTGGTGATGAACATCGCCACCGGCGGAGGCACGCTGGTGCACGAGATCGTCCACCCCTTCATGCGCGCGAACTTCCCGCGCTGCCCGGCCTGGCTCAACGAGGGGATGGGCTCGCTCTTCGAGCAGTGCGGCGACGAGGACGGGCACATCACGGGCTACACCAACTGGCGGCTCGCGGGCCTGCAGGAGGCCATCGAGGGCGACGGGCTCCCGTCGTTCAAGGAGCTCCTCGCCACGACGGACAAGCAGTTCTACCAGCAGGACAAGGGCACCAACTACGCGCAGGCGCGCTACCTCTGCTATTACCTGCAGGAGCACAAGCTCCTGCGTCGCTACTTCCGCGAGCTTCGCGCCGCGCAGGCGCAGGACCCGACGGGCTACGAGACGCTGAAGCGGGTCCTCGGCCGCAGCGACCTCCAGGCGTTCCAGAAGGAGTGGGAGCGCTGGGTGCTGAAGCTGCGCTTCGACGGCTGAGCGGCTCCTCCAGCGCCCGCGCGCCTCCAGCAGCGCTCCTCCAGCGCCCGCGCTCCTCCAGCGCTCCTCCAGCGCCCGCGCTCCAGCGCCCGCGCTCCTCGCTCCTCTGAGATCGGGTGCGCTTCGCCAGCTGGCTACTGCGGTTGACGACTGGGGTCCTCAGTTACCCACCTCGCGCACGAATTCGCCCTGCTCGCCTCCTTCGGAGGCTCCGCGATGAAGGGCGAATTCCTCTTGAAGCCCACATCGGACCCTCTGGCACGACCCCTGCAATCACCAGACGACAGGAGGTGTCAACGATGAGCTCCCGCCTGAATGTCGCGTCTCTGCTCTCCGCCGCCCTGCTGATCACCGCCTGTGCCGGCGATGGACCGGGGGCCGCGCGTCCCTCCTCGGATGGCGGTGGGGCGAAGGCCACCCATGACGGCGGCGCCGTCGGCACCGGCGGCGAGGCCGGCATGCCGGAGCAGCACGAGACGCTGCCGAACGGCTGCGACAAGCAGTGCCTCGCCGAGGGGGACACCCTCTGCGCCTTCGACTCGGCGAGCAAGTCGTGCGTCGAGTGCATGACCGACGCCCACTGCCAGGGTAACCCCGGCGCGCTGGGGCCGAAGTGCGACCCGGCCCAGGGGATCTGCGTCTGCGCCAGCAACGCCGAGTGCGCCACGAACAGCCGCGGCAAGACCTGCAACACCACCGCGCAGATGTGCACCTGCGCGGCGGCCAGCGAGTGCAAGTCGCCCTTCACCCTCTGCTACGGCGGCGACGCGGCCACGCAGTACTGCCAGAAGCCCTGCACCGCGAGCACCGACTGCCCGTCGGGCACGAGCTGCCTGACCTCGACCGGCCAGTGCGTCGAGTGCACCACCGACGCGGAGTGCGCCGCCCAGGGCTACAGCGCCTGCGACACGACCAAGCACACCTGCCGGGAGTGCAAGACCGACGCGGACTGCAAGGCGCTCGACTTCGGCGCCGACTTCTGTGACACGGCCCAGGGCTTGTGCGTCGAGTGCAAGACCGCCACGGAGTGCGCGGCGAGCAAGTACGGCGCGGTCTGTGACAAGGGCCTCTGCGGCTGCAACACCGACGCTGACTGCGCGAAGACGACGACCAAGAAGTGCGACACCACGCAGAAGTACTGCAAGCAGTAGCGAGCGGCCGGAGCCGGCCCCCCTGACAGCCATCTCGGGACTGGCGGGACCAGCCGGCGGGCGCGCCGTGGTCAATGGTCTCCAGCCGCCGGTTCGCGCCTCCCGCATTTGCTCGCGATCCCGGTCGCCCGGCCTGGTCCCTCGCTTGCAGACCCAGCTGCCGCTGGAGGCCCGATGAGACCACCCAGGCTGGCGACCACGATGCTGATCCTGGCCGGCGCGCTGCTCGCCGGCTGCCCCGGCAGCGGCTCGGGCAGCCCCGGTGACGGCGGGGTCGGCGAGGGCGCGGGCGGCTGCACGAGCTGCGCCGCGGCGCTCTGCTACCAGGGCAAGTGCCTCCCCGATCTCGGCCCCTGCACCGACGACGACAGCTGTCTCAACGACTCCTATTGCTGGCAGGGCCACTGCATCCCCTGGGGCACGGGGCCGAAGGGGCAGCAGGACCCCGCCTGCCTCGAGACGGGCCAGACGGGCGCCATCGGAGTCTTCGCGCCTCAGGTGCAGTGCCAGTGGACCGCGCCGCCGGCCGGCGATCCGCAGCCGGCCTCGACGCAGGTGCTGCCCGGCGCGCTGGTCGCCGACCTCGACCTCGACGGCGACGAAGATCTCGTCGTCGTCAGGAAGCAACCGGCGACTTCG
>JAKLHH010000240.1 GCA_022710245.1 Myxococcota bacterium | reverse complement strand
AGGACGGCAACGTCTACGCCTTCCGCCTCGACCGCAGCGAGCGGCCGAGGCGCGCCAGCGTCCCGCCCGACGAGTTCGCCAAGGAGATGCTCACCCGCGCGCTCGACGCCAAGGCGCCGATCAAGGGCCTCGCGCAGAAGCTCGCCGGCCTGGGCGCCAAGGCCCTGCCGGCCATCGAGCCGGGGCTGCAGTCGCCGAACCCGTTCGTCGTCGACATCGCCGCGCACGCGGTGGGGCTGATCGGCGCCAAGAGCTCGGTGCCCGCGCTGATCAAGGCGGTCGCCCGCCAGGAGGCGGCGCCGCAGCCGCCCGAGGCCAAGGTGGACCCGCTGGTGAGCGTGATCGAGGCGCTCGCCGACCTGCGCGACCCGCGCGCGGTGGGGGCGCTGCAGAAGGTGATGCGCGACGAGGGCCAGAACCACAAGCGGCGGCGGGCGGCCTACGTGGCGCTCGGCGCCGTCGGCACGCCGGTCTCGCTGACGCCGCTCTGGGCCTTCCGCGCGACCAAGCAGAGCCCCACCGTCAAGTGGGAGCCGCAGACCTTCACGCCCTCGTATGACTACCGCGTGGAGTCGGACGTGGAGACCACGGCGGCGAGCTGGCCGGAGGCGATCCGGCAGGCGACCACGGTCACCGGACAGAGCAAGAAGGGCGACCTGATCCTCACCGCCTCGCTCTCGCCCTACCTCGGCGGCTACAACGACATCTGGATCGGCAAGAGCGACCTCTCCGGGATCATCAGCGCGCCCTTCTTCACCGGGCTGACGCGCCCCGAGATGACGCCGAACCGGCGCCTGCGGCTGAAGGCGCTCGCCGTCGGCGACAAGGGCGAGGCCGACCTGACCATCGAGACCCAGGACGGCGGGCGCTGGTACGCGTCCAAGCCGGTGCGGCTGACGCAGGAGGCGCTGGCCGTCGACGTGGACGGCGACAAGCTCCCCGACGTCGTCGAGAAGCGACTCCACCTCTGCGTCAACAACCCGGACTGCGACGGCGACGGGGTCAAGGACAGCGAGGACCTCAACCCGCTGGCGAGCGGCAAGACGCCGCCCACGCCGGAGCAGCGGCTCTTCCGCGAGGCGTTCTTCACCTTCTACGCCTTCCTCAAGCGGCGCGGGATCGTGGTCGTGGATCCAGGCGAGGGGCCGTCCTTCGAGCTCTACGGGCGGCAGGACCCGATCATCGCCCTCCGGCGGCGCACCATCGAGAAGTTCCGCCGCGAGGTGGGGCTCCACTCGGTGGACTACGTCTCCTTCGGCGGCCCCTACCCGGAGGGCTCCGGCTCGGGCGACGCGCTGGCGAAGGTGGTCTGGAACGCGAAGAAGACCGAGGCCACCGTCGGCATGGACGTCTTCCGCTCCGGCGATAACGCGGTCGCCTACAACGTCACGCTGAAGAAGAGCGGGAAGAACTGGGTCGTCACGCGGTTCTTCCGCGTCTGGACGACGAACAACTAGCTGCGGCGCCCCGCCCGCTCCTTCCCGTCCCCGCTCACGCTCTCGGCTCCCCCGGCCAGCCTCACCCCGCTCCGCCGTGCCTCGCGTGACCTCGACCGCGGTCCGCACCTCGGCTACCCTCATACCCTCAAGGTCGGCGTGAGAGAAAGGACGATGGCGATGATTCCCGAGGTGGCTGGGGACGAAGGGGCGAAGCCGCGGGCCAGCGGCGACTGCGCGCTCATCCTCTCAGGGGCGGTCTCGCAGGGAGCGTTCGAGGCTGGCGCGCTCGCGGTGCTCACGGAGCGGCTCGAGCAGCGGTCGGCCAGGATCCGGACCATCGTCGGCACCAGCGCCGGTGCGCTGAGCGGCGCCGTGCTCGCGGCGCACGTGCGTCGCGGGCAGGCCGACGCTGGCGCGCGGACGCTGGTCGAGCTCTGGAGGGAGCGCGGCGCCTGGCGGAGCTTCCTCGACTGGCCCACGCGCGCGGGCGGGCTCCGCGGGCTGCTGCCGTCGGACAAGGTGGCAGCGCTGGTGCGCGAGGCGATGGGCCCGCCCGGCGGGAGCCACCGCGTGGAGCTGCGCATGATCGTCACCGCCCTCGCGGGCCACGCCGCTAGGCCGCGCCGCGGCGGTGTGGGCGCAGACCCGTCCGCGCCGACGACCTTCGAGCAGGTGCTGCGCTTCGGCGCGCACGACCTCGACGCGACCGAGGGTCAGGCGCGGGTCGCCGACGCCGCGGCGGCCTCCGCCTGCTTCCCCGTGCTCTTCGTGCCGAGGGAGCTCCCCGGCATCGGCCTCTGCGTGGACGGCGGCATCGTCAACAACACGCCGGTCAGCGAGGCGCTCTCGGGCACGTCGGTGGAGACCGTCTTCGTCATCGCGGCGCAGCCGGCGAGCTATCACGGCGGGGTGCCGTCCGGCTCGGACTACCTGGTACACCTGATCGAGCTCCTGATCCACGAGCGGCTCTGCCGCGATCTCCGCGAGGCGGAGGCGGTGAACCACTGGCTCCGCGAGCTCGAGCGCCTGGTCCCCGACCCGCACCAGCGCGACCGCGTCATCGAGGCGCTCTACCCGGCGCACGGCCGGCGCGCGCTGCGGCCGCTGGAGCTCGTGCAGATCCGCCCCGCCGCCTCCCTCGGCTCGGTCTTCGCCGGCTTCGGCAGTCGTCGTGTGCGCGACGAGTACCTCGCGGAGGGTGCGCGCGAGGCGAGCCGCGCGCTCGACCTCTGGGAGTCGCGGCGTCAGGCCACCACCGCGCCGGATCAGGTCGCCTGACGCTGGCGAGCGACCTCCGGAGAGCGCGCTCCGGTCACTTGCCGCAGGTGCAGATCCCGTCGGAGAGCGTGGACGCGCAGGTGCACGGGCTCCCGCCGCAGCTCATGTTGGTCTCCTGCTGGCACGTCGTCCCCGCCTCGTTATCCTCCATCGCCAGGCAGGCGTGGCTCCCGCAGAGGGTGCTGCAGCTCTTGGCGCTGCTCAGGGAGAAGCCGAAGCGGCAGGAGGTCTTGCTCTCCTCGCAGAGCGTGTAGCCCGAGGTGGCGCCGAAGAGCGCCGCGCAGCTGGGGCTGCTGTCTGGCGGAGGCTTGAGGTCTGGCGGAGGCTTGAGGTCTGGCGGAGGCTTGAGGTCTGGCGGAGGCTCGAGGTCCGGCGGAGGCTCGAGGTCGGCCTTCGGCTGGTCGGCCTTCGGCTGGAGGTCCTGTCTGGCCGCGTCCCTCGCGTCCAGCGGTCCATCGCCCCCCGAGGAGTCGGCGCGCGCGAGGTCGCCGGGGAGATCGGCGCGCTCGGCGGCGACGGCGTCGTGTGGCGCGGCCAGGAACCCCGAGCCGTCGAAGCGGCAGCCGCCGCTCCCGAGGAGCACGACCAGCACACTCACGCAGCGCACCCCTCCAGGATACCAGAGGCGCGCGGCGAAAGCAGGGGGACGGACGAGCGGACGGGGAGAGCGGGAGCAGCGGTGAAGCGCTAACGTTAGCGGTGAAGCGTTAGCTCGCGTCACAGCGGTCTTGATCGGTTGGCTATCGCAGAACGGGAAGTTGCCACGCAGCCTGGGCCGCGGCTTCGCCGCGCGCCTCGCCCCCCCCTCAAGCGAGCCGCTCATTTTTTTGTTCGGGGCGATCTCGACGTGAGTCGCGAGCCTGCGCGCCTGGGTGTCGCCGCGTATCCATCCCGCGCTGCGAGGCCGTGCAGAGACGGCTGCGCGCGAGAGCTGCGCCGAGGACGAGCTTGCGGCTCGCTTGAGCGAGCGAGGCGGGCCCCGGTTCGGGTGCGCGACGACAGCGCTACGGGCCGGTCGCGATGACGGCGTGAATCAATCAAAACCGCTGTGACGGGGTACTAGCTCGCGAGCGCCTCGAGCAGCGACTTGAGCAGCGAGAAGAAGCGCCCCGTCGACGGGATGCTCAGCTTCTCGCCCGGCGCGTGGACGCCCTTCAGGTCGGGCCCGAAGGAGATCATGTCCATCCCCGGGAAGCGCTCGCCGAGGATGCCGCACTCGAGCCCGGCGTGGATCGCCATCACCTGCGGCTCCTTGCCGGTCACCTCGCGGTGCACGCGCTTGAAGGTCGCCAGGAGCTTCGAGGTGAGGTCCGGATTCCAGCCCGGGTAGGCCGGCTCCTGCACCACGGCCGCGCCCACCGCCTCGCCGAGCACGCGCAGCCCCTGGCGCACGCCCTCGAGCGCGGGCCCGACCGAGGAGCGCGTGCAGGAGACGAAGCGGAGCTTGTCGCCCTCCGCCTCGACGACGCCGAGGTTGGTCGAGGTCTCGACCAGCCCGGCGATGCCGCGGCTCATGGCGAGGACGCCCGTCGGCAGCGCGAGGAGCAGCGTCAGCGCGCGTGTGGTGGTCGCCGCGTCGAAGGGCCGCGCCGTCGCGGCGCCCTCCTCGAGGACCAGCGCGAGGCCAGGGTCCGTCGGCGAGAACTCGGCCTTGAGGTCGGCGACCACGCGCTCGAGCACCTGCGCCGCGCGGGCGCGGCCGCCCGCCGGCAGCGCGAGCGCCGCCGAGGCCTCGCGCGGGATCGCGTTCCGCTTGCTGCCGCCCTCGAGCGCGCAGAGGCGCAGCCCACCGAGCTCGCGCCCGAGGCGGTCGAGCGCGCGGCCGAGGCAGCGGAGCGCGTTGGCGCGGTTCGAGATGATGTCCATGCCGGAGTGGCCGCCCACCAGGCCGCGCACGCTGAGCTGCGCGCGCTCCCAGCCGGCGAGCAGGTCCTCGCGCCGCCCCTCGAGGGTCAGCACCGTGTCGCCGCCGCCGGCGCAGCCCACCGTGACAAAGCCCTCCTCCTCGGAGTCGAGGTTCATCATCACGCGGCCCTTCAGCATGTGCGGCTCGATGCCGCCGGCGCCGGTGAGGCCGCGCTCCTCGTCGACGGTGAAGAGCAGCTCGAGCGGCCCGTGCTTGTGCGGCGGCTCGTCGAGGAGCGCCAGCATGGCCGCCAGGGCCACGCCGTTATCGCCGCCGAGGGTGGTCCCCTTCGCGGTGAGCCAGTCGCCGTCCCGCACCACCTCGATGCCCTGGGTGTCGAAGTCGTGGGCGACGTCGCGGTTCTTCTCGCAGACCATGTCGACGTGGCCCTGCAGCACCACCGTCGGCTTGGACTCGCAGCCCGCCGTGGCGGGGAGCGCGATCACCAGGTTGCCGACCTTGTCCCGCCGCACCGTGAGCTTGCGCCTGGCGCCGAGCTCGGCCAGGTAGGCGAGGATCCGCTCCTCCTTGCCGGAGCAGCGGGGGATCTGCGAGACCGCGTCGAAGTAGTTCCAGAGCACCTTGGGCTCGAGGCCGACGAATGCGCTGCTCACGGGAGTTCCTCCTCGGTGGGTGGTTGGGCACGCCTGACCGGGGGAAGATAGCGAGCGCGCGCGAGCACGGCAATCGCTAGATCGCGGTCGCGGCGGGAAGGACCGGGCGACCGGACGGTCCTCATCGCCGCCGCCGGCCGCCCGCTCGAGGCCCGGGCCATGCCGCAGGGGCTGATCGGGCGCGCCCAGGCGCGGCCGCGCTACGATCGGAGCTGGGAGTAGAGGAGCGAGCGGGGGCGAGCGGGAGAGGCGCCGGCGCCGGCGCTAGTTCGCCTTGCCCGGGGTCAGCGTGGCGCAGAACTTCCAGTCGCTGTCCGCGTTGTTCGTGTCGGTGCCGTTCGGGCTCCGGCAGAGCGAGCCGTCGACGCTGGTGCTGTCCTTGGCGGTGGCCGCGGTCCCCTCGACCAGGCTCACCGTCGAGGTGAAGCCGGTGATCTGCGCGGCGGTGATCGACCCCTCATAGGAGAGCGCGTCGATCA
This sequence comes from Myxococcota bacterium, assembly GCA_022710245.1. The sequence goes on along the minus strand of JAKLHH010000240.1, from coordinate 3,227 downwards.
CGGTGTTGGTGGTGGCGTTGATCAGCACGACGCCGTCCGGCGCGCCGTTCTGGACGTTGTCCGAGGCCGCCGAGAAGAGGATCACCTTGTGGGCGCCCGCGTCGACGACGACGGTCGACGACGCGATGACGACATAGCCACCGGCCGGCACGATCCCGGCCGTCGAGAGCGCGACCCGCTTGTACTCGGCGCCCGGGTTGCTGGAGCCGTTGATCAGCACCACGGCCAGCTCGGCGAAGTTCTGGGCCGAGCCGGTCCCGTTGTAGATCTCGATGAACTCCTTCGAGTCGGGCGACCCCGGCTGGTTGTAGTCGACCTCGTTGATCACCAGCCCCGCCAGCGACGCGGTCGCGTCGGCCTTGGGCGCGTCGGCCTTGGACAGGTCGACCTTGGGGCCGTCGGTCTGCGGCGCGTCGGGCTTGGGGGCGTCGACGGCGGGCAGGTCGGGCTTGGCCAGGTCCTTGATCACCGGGAGGTCGGGCACGCCCGCCTCCTTCTTCACGCCCGCCTCGACGCCCGGCAGCGGACCGCCGTCGGGGAGCGCGCTGCAGAGGCGCGGGTAGGTGCCCGTGGGCTCGGCCGTGGCGGAGGTGCCGCAGCCATAGAACTTCGAGCTCGCGTTCCAGCCGCAGGTCGGGGTCGTGCCCGAGCAGGTCTTCTTGATCAGGTAGCCGTTCGAGCAGTACTGGCGCGAGGTGTCGTCGATGCAGCAGCCGACGTAGTTGACGTTGCCGCAGCCCTTCTGCGCGTCGGGCTTGGGCCCGTCCACCTTGGCCACGTCGCCCTTGGGCGCGTCGGCCTTCGGCGCGTCGACCTTGGCCTTGTCGGCCTTGCTCTGGTCGACGGTGCCCTTGTCGACGGTGCTCTGGTCGACCGCCGTGCCCTGGTCGACCTCGCCGACGTCGGCGCCGAGGTCCTTGCGGACGCCGGTGTCCTTCTTGACCTTGCCGTCGAGCTTGGTCACGTCATCGCTGCAGCCAGCGCCAAGAAGAGAGAGCGTGAAGAGCGCGATCAGGATACGCCGCATGGTGAGCACCTCCTCGGCCGCTATATACACCGCGGCCGCCATGGAAAGATAGGTGGGGGAGCGCGGACCCGCGCCCGGGAGCATGGCGCACCGCGGCGGCAGCGAAGTTAGTGGGCCTGACGCCGCGCTGCGCTATAGTGTTCGGATGCTGGACGACGACCCGAAGAGGCGAGGAGATCGGGCAGCCGCGGTGGCGGAGCCGGAGCCTCCCGAGGAGCCCTTCGACGCGGTCGCCGCCGCCGCGGAGCTCGAGGCGATCCTGGCAGGGGCGCCGGCCTCCGCCGGCCCGGAGCCCGGCGAGCTGGAGGAGGAGCTGGCCGCGCTCGGCGAGCTGCTCGCCCGCCGCGACGAGGAGCTGCGCCAGGCGCAGGCGCGGGCGGACCGCGCCGCGGCCGAGATCGAGCGCGTGCAGGAGCGCGTGCAGCGCGAGGCGAACCGGCAGGTCGAGACCCGCGTCCGCGAGGTGCTGCTGGCGCTGCTCGAGGTCGCCGACGATCTCGACCGCGCGCTCGCGGCCTCCCGCGCGCCCGACCACCTCGCCGAGGTGGTGGCCGGGGCCGAGCTGGTCCAGCGCCGCCTCGCCGCCACCCTCGAGCGCTTCGGCGTGGCGCGGCAGCTCGCGCTCCACGCCCCCTTTGACCCCGCGCTGCACGAGGCGGTCAGCACCACCCCCGTCGACCCCGCCGCGGACGGAGCGGTGATCGCCGTGGTCCGTGAGGGCTACGGCCTCGCCGGTGAGGTGCTGCGCCCTGCGCGCGTCGTCGTCGGCCGCGCAGCGCGATGACCAAGACCTCCGATCCGCCGCGGGCCCTGCGGGGCGCCACCCTCGGGCGCGACCTCTTCGTCGAGCTCGCGCGGGACCGCTTCTCCGGCGCCGCCTGGCGGCGCTTCGCGCGCCGGGGCTGGGAGCGAGCGCGCGAGGCGGTCCACGAGGACCCGCCGCGGACCCGCTCCTTCCTGCGCTGGGCGCTCCTCGGCGCCCTCCTCGGGGTCGCCGCGCTCCTCGTCGCCGCGCGCGCGCACCCGGGCGGCGGCTGGGCGCTCCGCGGCGTGCTCTGGGGCGTGTGGTACCTGGCCGTCAGCGGCGCCGTCCTCGTGCACCTCGGCATGGTGCAGAGCGAGGAGGGCGTGCCCTGGCACACCCTGCTGCTGCCGAACGGCCTCACCTTCCTCCGCCTCGGCCTGGCGCCGTTCTTCTGCAGCGTCCTCGACGCCGCCGGGACGCGCGGCCTGCCCGGCCAGCTCCTCTGCATCTTCCTCGCCGTCATCGCCGGGACCGATCTCCTCGACGGCTTCCTCGCGCGCTCGCTCGGGCTGCGCTCGCGGCTCGGCCGCATGCTCGACCCGCCGGCGGACATGGCGCTCCTCGTCGCGCTCGCGCTCGGGCTCCACGCCCACGGCCGCATCCCCACGCTGCTCCTCGTGCTGCTGCTGGTGCGCTACCTGGGGACGCTGATCGCGGGGGTGGTGCTCACCTACCTGCGCGGCCCCGTCGAGGTTCGCCACACCCTGCTCGGGCGCATCGCCTCCTTCTCCGCCTCGATCCTGCTCGTCGCCGCCGCCGTGGAGCTGCTCACCGCGCCGCGCTGGATGCCGCACCGCTGGGTCGAGCTCGGGCTCGAGCTCCTGCAGGGGCTCTTCGCGGTGAACATCGTCTACTTCCTCTGGATCGGCCTGCTCCGCCCGCGGCCGGGCGCGCATCTCGATCTCGGCGAGCACTCCGAAAAACAGTAGCCACCCGGGCGACCACCGGCCGCGGAAGCCCCCGACGGCTCGAGGGCGCAGGGCTGCTCACTCCGGGCATCAGCCTTGCAGCGTCGAGCGCCGTCCCCCCACTGACACCAACAACCTGGACGTTCGCCGCTCGCGAGACTGCCTGGAGGAGGAAGCCATGAGGACCGCCATCGCCCTGTCGCTCGGTGTCCTGTTCGTCGCCAGCACCGCCCTCGCCGCCCCGCTCGGCACCGGCAACTTCCGCCGCGCCGACGCCATCAAGGCCGCGCGCGCCAAGGGCGACTACACCTACGTCCGTGGCCTCGCCAAGATGGAGCCGAAGCTGAACCCGAAGAGCTCGCGCATCCTCTTCGTGCGCGACAGCGACAGCAAGAAGGTCAGCATCGTGAAGGCGCCGGTCGACAAGCGCCGGCCGGTCACCGTGCTCACCGAGAAGCAGGCGAACCGCATGGGCCTCATCACGCAG
>JAKLHH010000024.1 GCA_022710245.1 Myxococcota bacterium | reverse complement strand
ATAGCTGTTCCGCCCCGGATCTGGCGAAGGCCCTTTCAGGTCCGGCCGGCGTTTCTCTTCGCGAGGCAAGAAGCCAGACCCGTCTTCGAGATGAACGATGTCCACCTGGCCTTCCAGATCGCGCCTGCGGGTCCTGCTGGAGGCATCGTGCGCCTCCACGTGGCCCTGCAGAACTGCTCCACCGGTCGCCGCAAGGTGTCCGTCGATCTTGAAGCCGACCATGATGGCCCGCGATTGCCTTCGCCGGTCAAGGTCAAGCGCGTCCTGTCGGGCGGCGAGGCCGGGATCGCGGAGCTCTACGTGCGGCTGCCAGGGAACTTCAGGGGACGGTACCTGCTTCTGATCGAGGCCAAGGTCTCGGGTGTCCTTGGCAGACGGCTGGTGCTCGAGCGTGGCCAGGAGTTCGAGAACGCGGTGAGCGCGGAAGAGACGATCCTGCTCGCGCTGGGCGGAGTGCTGCGGTGGGGGGGGCGGACTTCGACTGGCAGTGGATGTCGGACCGGCATCACTGGTCGAGGCGGTCGCCCCACCAGCGGCGTGGCGCAGTCTCAGTGCCTGACCAGAGTCCCCACCCCCGCGCTACATCGGGTGCGTGACGTCCTTCGGGTTGAAGTTCGCGTTGCGGCTGCCGACGAGCCGGTAAACCGTCAGCTCGTCGTGCTTGCCCTTCACGCGCACCTTGGGGAGCTCCACCGCGCGGACCTTGCCCTGCACCTTGGCGATGGTGTTCTCACTGCAGATGATCTCGCCCGGCTTCGCGAGCGAGCAGAGGCGCGAGGCGGTGTTCACCGTGTCGCCGATCACCGTGTACTGCAGGGTCTTGCTGGAGCCGATGGCGCCGTAGACGCACGTCCCGGTGTTGATGCCGATGCCGACCGAGAGCGGCGCCTGGTTCTCCGCGGTCCGCGTCCGGTTGAACTCGGTGAGGGCGGTCTGCATCTCCAGCGCGCACTCGACGGCCAGCTCGGTCGCGTCGTCGCGCGAGACCGGCACCCCGAAGAGCGCCATGATCTCGTCGCCGACGTACTTGTCGAGGGTGCCGTCGTAGCGGAAGAGCACCTCGACCATCACCTCGAAGTAGTCGTTGAGCAGCTCGACGATCTGGTGCGCGTCCGCCTTCTCGGTCATCGCGGTGAAGCCGCGGATGTCCGCGAAGAGGACGGTCACCTCGCGCGCCTCGCCGACGCCGTCGAGCTTCAGCTTGCCCTCGACGACCTGCTGCACCATGCCCGGCGAGAAGAAGCGCTGGAACTGGGCGCGCGTGCGCGCCTCGAACTCGATCTTGTGGGCCAGCCGCGCGTTCTGGATGGCGATCGCGGCCTGGTTGGCGATGCCGGTGAAGATGCGCAGGTCCTTCTCGGAGAAGGCGTTGGTGGCGATCTGCGAGTCGAGGTTCATGATGCCGAGCAGATCGCCGCCGTGGAGCAGCGGCACGCACATGGTCGAGCGGATGCCCTGCATGATGATGCTGTGGGCGCCCGAGAAGCGGCTGTCGATGGTCGCGTCCGAGGAGAGCACCGCCTGCTTCTCCCGGATCACCTCGTTGATGATGCTGTTGGAGAGGATGATCTCCTCGTTCGGCGGCGCGCCCTTCTTCTGCTTGGCGACACGCGGCACCGGCTGCCCCTGCTCGTCCATCAGCATGATCACGCCGCGGTCGGCGGGGAGCAGCTCGAAGGCCTTGTCGAGGATCTTCTGCAGCAGCTTGTCGAGGTCGAACTCGTTGGAGATCGCCCGCGCCAGCTCGTGCGCGATGCGCAGCCGCTCGTAGTCGCGGCGCAGGAGCTGGTCGTCGAAGAGCTCCTTCTCCGGGCGGAACTCCGTGTCCGGCTCGGCGGCGATCCGCTGCCGGATGTGGCTCTCCATCATCCCCGGCGCGATGGTGACCCGGTTCATCCCCGCCTGCGGCGCGCCCTCGCGGTAGACGAGGCGGGTGGAGCCGACGGTGACCTCGTCGCCCTCGCGCAGCACGTGCTGCTGCACGCGCTTGGCGCCGACGTAGGTCCCGTTGAGGCTCCCCAGGTCGCGCAGCAGGTAGCGCCCGTCGGGGGTGATCACCACCTCCGCGTGCTCCTTGGAGATGATGCGATCCAGGATCTGGATCGAGTTGTCGGGGTGGCGCCCGAGGGTGTTGTGAGGACCCAGCTCGAACTCCTGGACGTCCTCAGCCGATACTAGTACGAGCTTAGCCATTCGGTGCCGTCGCCGGGCCGGAAATCTATTTACTCCGCGATGTTAGGTCAAGGCCGGCGTTCTGTAAAGAGGGAATTTTGCTTTCCCAGGGCCGAGAGTGGCGCGCGCAGGTCCCGCAACGCCTCGCAGCTCAAGCCCTTGGAGCGGCGCTGCACCGACGGGGCAGCGTCACTCCTTCGGTGGCTCGGCGGGGCCGGCGGCGGGCGGCGAGCTCGAGGTGGGCTCGAGCCGAGCTTGCACCGCGGCCACCACCTTCTTGGGCGAGATCGGCTTGCTCAGGTAGGCGTCGCACCCGGCCTCCAGCGCGCGGGCGTCGTCACCCGACATGGCGTGCGCCGTGAGGGCGATGATCGGGATGCTGCGCAGCTCTGGATCGGCCTTGATGCGGCGGGTCGCCTCCCACCCGTCGAGGACCGGCAGCGAGAGGTCCATCAGGATCAGATCGGGCGTGACGCTTCGCGCCATCTCCACGGCCTCGGCGCCGTTCACCGCCTCGCGCACGGTGTAGCCGTAGTGCGTGAGGATGCCGGCGAAGATGCGGCGGTTGTGGAGGTTGTCCTCGACGAGGAGGATGGTCTTGCCGCAGCCCTGCTTGAGCTCGGGCTGCTCACGATCCGCTGACATCGCTCTCTCCGATGGTGATGGCCAGCTCTGGCCGCGGGCCAGTCTGTGGCGCGGGGACGACGGCGCGGGGCAGGAGCAGCGTGAAGCAGCTGCCGCGCCCGTGTGCGCTCTCGACCAGGATGTCGCCGCCCAGGAGCGCGGCGAACTTCTTCGAGATGGCGAGCCCGAGGCCGGTCCCGCCGTGCTTGCGCGTGGAGGAGCCGTCGACCTGCCGGAACTCGTCGAAGATGACCTCGAGGTGCTCCGGCCGGATGCCGATCCCGGTGTCCTCGACGGCGATGCGGACGTCGCCGCTGGCGTCGGCCGCGAGCGAGACCTTCACCGAGCCCTCGGGCGTGAACTTGATCGCGTTGGAGACGAGGTTGACCAGCACCTGGCGCACCTTGCCGGGGTCGGTGCGGACCCAGAGCGGCGCGCCGGGGAGCTCGGCGCTGACCGCGTAGGGGCGATCCTTGACGAGCGGCGCCGAGAAGTCGACCACGTCCTGCACCAGGCCGCCGAGCTCGAGCTCCTCGAGTCGCACCTGCATCTTGCCGGCCTCGACCTTGCTGAGGTCGAGGATCTGGTCGATCAGCTGCCGCAGGCTGGCGGCGTTCTCCGTGATCCCGTCGAGGCTCTGCAGCTGGTCGGCGGTGGGCTGGCCGTAGACGCCCTCGGCGATCAGCTCGGTGTAGCCGATGATGGCGTTGAGCGGCGTGCGCAGCTCGTGGGAGATGTTGGCGACGAACTCGGAGCGCAGGCGGCTCACCTCCTGCAGCTGGTCGCGCTGCTGCAGGAGGACCAGGTTGCGGCGCTCCAGCTCCTGGGCCAGGCGCTCGGTGGCCATGTAGGCGCGCGCGTTGGAGACGGCGATGGCGAGCTGCGAGCTGGCGTGCTCGACGAACTCGATCAGATCCTGCTTGGGTTCCTGCTCGAGGGCGAGCGCGATCACCGCCTCGAGCCGCTCGCGGAACTCGATCGGCGTCGCGAGGACAGTGGTCGCCGCGGGACACTCTCGCGCCAGCCCGAAGTCCGCGGGCGGCGGCGTGAGCACCACCGGCTCGCGGGCGCGCGCGACCTCGCGGAGGAACTCCGGGGCGCCCCCCGCCTCGGTGGTGAACGCGCTCGCCAGCGCGCCCTGCGAGACCACGAGCTGCAGCGCCCCGCTCGACTCCCGCAGGAAGATCGCGCCGGCGACGCCACCGGAGTAGCGGACCAGCGCGTCGAGGGCCGTGTCGAGGAGCTTGTTCAGCTGCAGCGGCGTGTTGAGGAGCGCGATGAAGTCGCGGCTGCGGCGCAGCGCGACCGTGCGGTTCTGCACCTCGGCCTCGAGGTTCCGGTTCAGGTGCGCGAGCGACTCGACGGTCTCGCGCAGCTTCGAGGACATGCGGTTGAAGGACTCGGCCAGGAGCCCGAGCTCGTCCGTGCGCTTGAGGTGGAGCTGGTAGCCGAGCGTGCCGCGGCGGATCTCGTCGGCGCCGCGGGCGAGCGCGAGCACGGGCTGCGAGATGCGGCGGGCGAGGATCAGCGCGAGGACCGCGCCGACCGCCAGCACGATCAGCGAGAGGTAGATGCCCCAGCGGAGCACCTCGTCGAGCTTCTGCTGGGCGGGGCGATGAGAGAGGCCGAGGCGCGCGATGCCGATGGTCGTCGGCGGGCGCGGGCCCGAGCTGGTCCCGAAGAGGCCCTCCTCGACGTCGCTCTGGGCGCTCACCACCGGCGCGAGCAGGTCGTCGTAGTCCTGCTGCGGCAGGCGCAGCGGCACGCCGGCCGGGTTCTCGCGGAGCCGCCCGAGGAGCTGCGGGAGGAGGCGGAGGTCGACCCGCACCTCCGGCTTCACCAGCTGCATCAGCAGCGCGCCCTTGCGGTTGTAGATGGCCGCGAAGCTCACGTCGCGCTCCATGTAGGCCCGCTGCACCGGCGCGACCAGGAACGCCACGTCGCCCGAGTAGGCCCCGAGCTCGCTCTGCCCTGCCAGGTTGGAGATCAGCGTCTGGCCGCGCTCGCGCTGCTCCTCCTCGACGAACTTGACCTGGCGGCTGTAGTAGATGGCGCCGGCGACCACCGAGGAGAAGACCGAGAGCGCGAGCAGATAGCCGAGCAGGCGCGACTGGAAGCGCCGCCAGCCCTTGAGCCCGACCGCCGGGTCGAGCGCGCGCACCATCCCGGTGTCGCTGAGCGGACCGGTCGTCACTGGAACACCAGGACCGCGCGGCGACGGAGCGCGGTCGAGGCGATCCGCAGCCGCTGCGCGGTGGCGAGGTTGACGGTCAGCTCGGCGGGGAGCTGCGCGAGCGGGGCAGGGCGCGTCCCCGCGAGGAGCTGGTTGGTCAGCGCCGCCGCCTGGCGGCCGACCTCGTGCGGATCATGATCGAGGGCGAAGAGCGCCCCCTGCGCGGCGTGACGGCGCGTGGCCCCGAGGACCGGGATGCCGCGCCGGAACTGGAGCACGAGCGCGTACTGGAAGACCTGCGGCGTCAGGATCTCCAGGTCCGTCATCAGCCAGAGGCCGTCGAGGTCGCGCATCTGGCGCAGGCGTGAGATGGCGTCCCCCGGCGTGCGCGCCGCCTCGACGCGCAGCACGACACCGAGCGGCGCCATCGCGCGCGCGGCGGCGAGGGCCAGGGCGCCGGTCTCCGGCCCATGCAGCACCCCGAGCCGGCGCGTCGCCGGGCGGGCGAGGCGAAAGGCCTCCACCACCGCGGCCGGCGAGATCTCGACGGGGACCACCGCCTCGTCCTGGGACAGGCGGTGATAGACGAGCGCCGCCACGGTGGGGCCGATCCGGCTGCCGCGCAGGAGGTCGTGCGCGGACTGGCCGATGGTCAGCACCAGGTCCGGGTGGTAGCTGCGGATCCAGCCGAGCAGCGCGGCCCGCTGGCCCTGCGACGCGGAGATCACCCGCACCGCCGCCCTCACCCGGCTGCGAAACTCCTCGGCGACCTGCTCGTAGCTGGCCAGGCCAGCCTGGCGCAGCACCGCCACCCTCGGGAAGTGGTGCGCCGCCGGCTTGACCCCGGGGGCGTCCGCGGCCGCCGGGGCAGGCGCCAGGAGCCCACCGAGCAGCGTCAGGCTGAGGAGGGTGCGAATCATAGAGCTTTATCGGCCAGTCATTCTGTGGTACTTCGAACTAGTACTTCCCTGACACCTTCGATGCCTGACGATCCCCGTCGCATGCCGAGCTCGGTCGAGGAGATCCAGACAACCGAGTTCACCCTGCCCACCAGGACCGACGACGAGCAGGCGATAGGGACGATCCTATCGCCGCCCCAGGACCGAGTCCAGGAGACAAGGCAGCTCATCCTCGCGGCGATGCGAGAGCTGGAGGCGAGCGGCGACGACGACCGCCGGCGCTCCCGGATCCATCACACGCTGGGGCTGCTCATCGAGCACCGCCTGGGCGACGCGCGGCGCGCCGCCTCGCACTACCTCGAGGCGTGCCGGCTGGCGCCAGGCTTCCTCGCCGCGATCCGCTCCGCGCGGCGGCTCTTCTGGGCGAAGCAGAACTGGACCATGGTGCTGAAGCTCCTCGACGAGGAGCTCGGCGCGGTGGCGAGCCCGACCCGGCGGGCCGCGCTGCTCCTGCAGAAGGGGCGGGTCTTCGAGGAGCGGCTGCTCTCCAGCGACCGGGGCCGCGAGCTCTACGCGGCGGCGCTCAAGCTCGACCCGGCGAACCGGCCGGCGCTCTACAGGCTGCGCCGGCTCCTCCGGCGCAAGAAGGACGCCGCCGGTCTCCTCGACGTCTGCCGGCGCACGGCGGCCGCCACCAAGGACCGGCGCTACCGGGGGCTGATGCTGGCCGAGATGGCGCGCATCCTCGAGGAGAACCTCGGGGACGTCGAGGCCGCGATCGCCACCTACGCCGCCGCCTTCGTCGAGGACCCCACCCTCGCGGGCGCGCGGGGACCGCTCAAGCGGCTCACCGCCCAGCATGGCCGCTGGGGCGAGCTGATCGACGTCTTCCTCACCGAGGGTGACCTCGCCGAGGAGGAGCGCCAGCGCGTGCAGGCCTACCTGGCCGCCGCCCGGCTCTGCCGCGATCGACTCGGCCAGACCGAGCGCGCGCTGGAGATCTTCGGCCGCGTGCGCAAGATCGCGCCCGACGACACCACGACGCTGAAGGAGATGGCGGACCTCCTGCAGTTCGCGGGGCGTCACGCCGAGCTCGCCGAGGTCTACCAGCAGATGCTGGAGGTCCTCCGCGACACCTGGGAGCGAGTGCTGACGCACTACCGGCTCGGGCAGGTGCTCGAGGACCGCCTCGGCCGTGAGGACGAGGCGATCATCCACTACCGCCGCGCCGTCTCGCTCGACGCCACCTACGTCCCCGCGCTGCAGTCGCTCGGCAAGCTGTACCAGCGCCGGGGCCTCTGGGCCGAGCTGATCGCGATGAACGCCGTCGAGGCCGAGGCGGTGGTCGAGGTGGAGGCGCGCGCGGTGCGCTTCGCGGCGCTCGCGGAGCTCTGCGAGGTCCAGCTCCGCGACCCGGCGAAGGCGATCGAGTTCCACCGCCGCGCCCTCAGCAGCCAGCCGCGCTACCTCCCCTCGGAGCGTGCGCTGCAGCGCCTCCTCGCCGCCACCGGTGAGTGGCCGGCGCTGGTCGAGCTCCTCGAGGGGCAGCTCGAGTGGCTGCAGGGGCCTGCTGCCTCCTCCCCGAGGGTCCCGCAGGGACGCGAGGAGGAGGCCCCCGAGGCCGCGCTGCAGCACGAGGAGCTCGGCCGGCTCTGCGAGGAGCGGCTGAAGGAGAGCGAGCGCGCCATCGGTCACTACCGGCGCGCCGCCGAGCTCCTGCCCGGCCAGCTCGCGCCGGTCCGGGCGCTGCAGCGGCTCTTCGCCGCCGCGGACCGGCACGACGAGCACCTCGCCGCGCTCGACCGCGAGATCGCGCATACCGCCGACCCCGCGCTCAAGGTCTCGCTGATGCACCGCGCCGCGGAGCTGTGCGAGACGCGCCTGCGTCGCCTGGAGGACGCGGAGCAGCGCTACCGGGAGATCCTGAAGAGCGCGCCCACGCACTGGCCGAGCCTCAACTCCCTGGGCCGCATCTACCACCGCGACGGGCGCTGGCAGGAGGTGCTGGCGCTCTACCAGGCCGAGGTCGAGCAGCGGGGGGTGCAGGCGGAGCGCAGGGCGGCGCTGCTCTTCAAGATCGGCGAGATCCACCTCGACCGCCTCGGCGACGAGGCGGCCGCGCTGGCCGCCTACAACCGGGCGCTGGAGACGACCCCCACCTTCCTGCCGGCGCTCGAGGCGCTCGCCGGGCTGCACCGCCGGCGCCAGGAGTGGGAGCAGCTCCTCGCGGTGATGCGACGCCAGGCGGAGGTGCTCTCGCTCCCCGAGCAGAAGGCCACCGCGTTCCACAGCATCGGCGAGATCTGCGAGAGCCAGCTCGGCCAGCGCGCGGCCGCGGTCCAGCACTACCGGCAGGCGCTGGAGGTCTTCCCGGCCCACGAGCTGGCGCGGAGCGCGCTCCTGCGCATCTTCACCGCCGAGGAGCGCTGGCGCGAGGTCGTCGAGCTCTACTCGCGCGCGCTGACGGCGACCACCGACGAGAGCACCAGCGTCTTCCTGCTCAAGCAGCTGGGGCGCGTCTGGGACGAGCGCCTGAGCAACCCGGCCCGCGCCATCGACTGCTACGAGCAGGCGCTCGCGCTCGGCGAGGACGACCTGGAGGCGCTCGAGGCCCTCAGCCGGCTCTATCGCCAGACCGGCGGACACCAGCGGCTGGCGGGGGTCTACGAGCGGCTCGCGGCGCGGGCCAAGGACGTCCCCGAGGCGATCGCCTACCTCTACGAGGCGGCGAGCGTCATCGAGGCGCACGGGAGCGAGCGGGACAACGCTCGCATCTTCGAGCTGATCGTGCAGCAGGCCCCCGAGGAGCTGCCCGCCCTGGAGGGGCTCGAGCGGCTCTACGTCGAGCCGGGGGATCAGCGGAGCCGCGCGCGGGTCTGCGAGGCGCACGTGCACCTCGAGGACGAGCCGGAGACCAAGGCGGCGCTGCTGCTGCAGCTCGCCGAGGCGCGCGAGGCGAGCGGCGACTCCGAGGGCGCGGGCTGGGCGCTCGGCGAGGCGAGCGGCCTCAGCGAGGACTGGATCGTCACCGTCGAGCTGCGCCGGCTCCGCGAGCGGCTCGGGCAGTGGGAGCTGGTCGCGGAGAGCCTCGAGCGAGCGGCCAGGCTCAGCAGCAACCGCGCCTTCGTCGTCGAGAGCCTGATGCGCGCCGCGATCCTGCACCAGGAGCGCTTCGGCGACCTCGATCGCGCGGTCACCGCGCTCTCCCGCGTCCTCGAGCTCGATCCCTTTCACGAGGAGGCGGCGGTGCGCCTCGAGCAGATCCTGGTCAAGCGGGAGGCCTGGCCGGAGCTGGTCGAGGCGCTGCGCCGCCGGCTGGAGGGCGCCGCGGCGGGCGCGCGCCCGGCCACCGGCACGGCGGTCCACGGCCAGATCGAGCTCCTCTCGCGCATGGCCTGGATCCAGCGTGAGCACCTGCAGCTGCCGGTCGAGGCGATCGCGACCCTGATGCGGAGCGTGCAGCTGGACCCGAACCACCTCGCCACGCTGCTGACGCTCGGCGAGCTCCACCTCAGCCTGGAGCAGTGGCAGGAGGCGGTCGAGGCCTACTCGCGCATCGTGGCGGTGAGCGATGACCCCGACGTGCTGCGCTCGGCGCACTTCCGCCTCGGCGACCTCTGGAGCGAGAAGCTCGGCGACACGCGCCGGGCGATCTCGTCCTATCAGAACGTCCTCGCCATCGCGCCCGAGGACGGAGCGGCCCTCACGCGGCTCTACGAGCTGTTCATCCGCGGCAAGGACTGGGAGAACGCCTCCGACATCATCACGCGCCTGATCGAGGTCGAGTCGGACTCGCACAAGCTCGTCGAGCACTACGCCGCGCTCGCCGAGATCCAGGACAAGGGCTTCGGCGATCCCCGGCTCGCCGCCGAGCAGCTCCAGCGCGCCCTCGCGATCGACCCGACCAACGAGGCCATCCTCGGCCGGCTCGCGCGGCTCTCGGCCCAGCTGGGCAGCTGGGAGGCGCTCCGCGACGCGCTGCGCTCCTACCTCGTCGCGCTCCCGGCGGATCAGGAGGTGCGCGGCATCCGCCACCGGGTCCAGCTCGGCGAGATCCTGAGGCGGCGCCTGGGGCGGACCGCCGAGGCGCTCGAGCAGTTCCGCGCGGTGGTGGAGCTCGACCCGACCAACCTCGACGCGCGCCTCGCGATCGCCGGCATCCTCGCCGAGCAGGGCGGGCTCGAGGAGGCGGTCCTCGAGCACCGCGAGGTGCAGGGCATCGACGGGCTGAACATCGAGAGCCTGCGCCAGATGCGTGCGATCTGGTCGCGGATGGGCAACCACGAGATGGCGTACGCGGCCGCGGCCGCGCTGGTCTGCCTCGGCGAGGCCCAGGAGGCCGACGAGCAGATCTACCGCGAGCGTCGCGCCAAGGGCATCCGCCACCCGCAGACCCCCGCCGAGTCAGGGGTGGTCGACAAGCACCTGCTGCACCCGGGGGACAACGCCGCCGCGAGGCGCGTGCTGGTCGTGCTCGGCGAGGTGGCGCACCGGCTGCGGCCGCCACAGCTGGCGGACTGGCACGTCAGCAAGGCCGACCGGCTCCCGCCGCGGTCCGAGGACCCCCTGAAGATCCTGGTGCGAGAGGTCGGCGCCGTGCTCGGGCTGGATCGCGAGGTGGAGATCTTCATCTCGCCCAGCCGCTCGCGCGAGATGGACCTGCTGCTCACCGATCCGCCGTCGCTGGTCGTCGGAGCGGGGGTGATGGGCGCGTACTCGTCGATCGAGGTCCGCTTCTGGATGGGGCAGCTCCTCAGCACCCTGCGCAACCGGAACTGGGTCGCCTATGGCCTCGGCGGACCGGAGCTCGGTGACCTGGTCCGCGCGGCCTGCCTCGCCGTCGATCCGATCGCCGACCTCGTCGATGACGACGACGAGCCCACCTCGGTGCTGGCGCGCCAGATCCAGCGCAACCTGAGCCGGCGAGGGAGGCGCGCGCTCGAGGAGGCGTGCCGGGCGCTGGCGGCGGCGCGCGAGCCGGACATGGGCGAGTGGGCGCTCGCGATGCAGCACACCGCGCTGCGAGCCGGGCTCTGGGTGGTCAACGATCTGGAGACGGCGTTCTCCTTCCTGCGGCGCACCGACCCGGTGCTGGGCAGGCCCGCCGAGGCCGGGCCGCTGACCGCGCAGGTGCGCAGGAGCGCGGTCGCCATCGAGCTGCTCCACTACTGGCTCAGCGATGATTACCTGGCGCTGCGACGGGCGACGACCTGAGCGGCGGGCGGCGACCTGAGCACTGAGCGGCGCGCGTCGACCTGAGCAGCGCGCGACGACCTGAGCACTGAGCGGCGCCCGTCGACCTGAGCAGCGCGCGACGACCTGAGCACTGAGCGGCGCCCGTCGACCTGAGCAGCGCGCGACGACCTCAGCACTGAGCGGCGCCCGTCGACCTGAGCAGCGCGCGACCTGAGCAGCGCGCGACCTGAGCAGCGCGCGACGACCTGAGCAGCGAGAGGGATGCGACTACGGCACCCGCCCCGACGCGGGCGGTGTGGTCGGCGGCGTGGGCGGCGAGGCCGGCGGCGTCGCGGGCGGCGTGGTCGGCGGCGTCGTGGTCGGCGGCGTCGCGGGCGGCGGCGTCGCGGGCGGCGGCGTCGCGGGCGGCGCAGGAGGCGTGGGCGGCGGCGCTGGCGTCGGAGGAGGCGCTGGCGTCGGAGGAGGCGTGGGCACTGGCGTCGGCCCCGGGACACGGACCGCGGCGCCCCTGGCCACGAGCGGCTTCGCGGTGAGCGGAGAGCTGGTCCCGTAGTTGTCGGTGGCCGACACCTGCACCTCGACGGTGTCGCCGTCCTGGTACTCGCTCTTCGGCAGACGCGCGGTGCGCTGTCCGACGATCTCGCGGTTGTTGACCTTCCACTGCATGATGAAGGCGATCGGGTCCCTGTCCTGGTCCTCTGCCTGGGCGCGGCAGACGACGCCCGTCGGCGTCTCCTCGATCTGGACCCACTTCATCACCGGGGGGGTGTTCCCTGACGGGCGCGTGGCCTGGTTGCCCCCGTCGCCCCGAAGCAAGAAGACCGCGGCCGCCGTGATGATGACCGCGGCAACCCCGACGAGCAGGATCAGCCGCAGGCGAGAGTTGCCCTCCCCGGCGTCCTGCCGAACTGCAGAGCCTCCGCGCGTGGTGAGGCGGCGGAGCGGCGCCTTCTGCGCCGCGCGCTCGGACTTCTGCTGCGCCGCGCGCTCGGACTTCTGCTCCTGCGCCTTCTGGACGGCGGCCGCCTGCTTGGCCTCCGCGGCGCGGGTCAGCTCGCTCTTCTTCTGAGCAGCGGCGGTCGCCTCCTTCGCCTGGGCGGCGCGGGTCAGCTCGCTCTTCCTCTGCGGGGGCGGGGTCTTCGCCGCCGGCATGCCGCCACCGGTGGACGGCACGGCGCCGCCCTCGGCCTTGCCCGCCAGGGTCCGCATCGACTGGAGCTTCTCGTAGAGGCTGTTCTTGGCGGAGCTGAGCGCCTTCATCCGGTCCAGGTCCTTGCCGACCAGGGCCTCGGTGATCGAGGTCTGCAAGGCACCCAGGTGCTGCTCGGTCTGATCGAGCGTGACGCTGGACATCTCCCGCAGCCGCGCGAGCTC
This sequence comes from Myxococcota bacterium, assembly GCA_022710245.1. The sequence goes on along the minus strand of JAKLHH010000024.1, from coordinate 5,748 downwards.
CGCCGCGGAGAGCTTGCTCGGTACCTCGAGCGCCTCCAGGAGCGAGTTCATGTAGCCGGCGTAGACCTGCGCGAACTCGAGGACGTCCTGACCACCCTCGCGGATCGGCGGCGGCGGCGGCCACTCGCCGGCCTTCCCCGGCGCCGCCTCGGGGCGCCGGAAGAGGACCGTGGTGGGGCCGTCGTCGAAGTAGCCCTCGTGGCTGTCTTCCTCCTCCAGGTCGCCGAGGTTCGCGGTGTCCGGCTGATCGATCTCGGGGCACAGCGAGCGAACCGCTCGCACCAGCGCCGGGAAGTCAGACGCCAGGACGCGCGTGTCGCTGAGCGCCTGCACGTGCTCGTCCTTGGCCGCCACGCGGAGGATGAGCGGGAGCTTCGCCGTGACCGGGTCCGAGCGAAGCTTCCTGCAGAGATCGACCCCTCCACCGGCCAGCTTCGAATCGACCACCACCACGCTGGCGTCGGCCGCCTCGTCCATCGCCTCGCGCAGCGCCTCCACGAAGACGACCTTGCAGACGGTGGGCGGGAAGGGATCGAGCAGCTGGATGTAAAGGTTGCCGCCCCCTGCTACCAGGATGGTAGGTAGTCTTCCCACGGCCCGATGGTAACCGCCCTGCTCCTGAAGTCAAATTGTTAGCCGTCGAGGGGGATTTGTTGTCATCCCGGCCCGAGCGAGCGAACATCGACGGGCAGGAGGTCGCATGCAGTCCCAGCGCTACAAGAAGCCTTCCAAGGTGAACATCGTCAGCATCGTCCTCATCCTCGGCCTGCTCGCGGGCGCCTACTACGTCATCCAGTGGGGGCCTCACTACTACCGCAAGTGGAAGGCCCAGGGCGTCATCTCGGAGTTAACGAACAAGCTCTACTCCAAGCGCTTCGTCGGTGGCGACGCCGAGTCGCAGCTCTTCGCGGACCTCAAGCGGGAGGCGGAGACCCGGCTCGCCGAGCTGGGGATCCGCGAGGCGAACCTGCAGGTGACCATGTCGAAGACGCAGCACGAGGCCAACGTCTCCGCGACCTACATGCAGACCATCAAGCACTGGTTCGTCGACAAGACGACCGTCCTCACCTTCACCCTGACCGAGAGGGCCGAGCGCAGTGAGTGAGGTCGGCGCGTGCCGGACCGAGCGGACAAGCCGGTGCGGGACTTGATTTTCTTCGCACGTGACCGCGTCTATAATCGCCTCCCTGGACCTCTCCGCGTGATCCGATGACCTGCCTCCCGGTGTACCTCCTGGTGCGGCCGTTGCTCGCCGGGCGCAGCGTCCTCGATCTCGGGGCTGGCTGGGAGAGCGCGGCGCCCGAGCTGCTGCAGCGGTCGAGCGCGGCGCGGATCGTCATCTGGCGGCCTGTACCTCCGGAGCGTCAGCGAGCGCTCCGTGGCCTGGAGGTCCTCGAGGGCGAGTGGCCCGAGCTCCCCGACGGCTCCTTCGACGTGGTCCTCTGCCTCGACCTCCTCGAGCGGCTCGAGCCGGCAGACCGTCCGAGCTGGCTCCGCGAGATCGCCCGGCTGCTCCGCCCCGGCGGCTTCGCGGTCCTCGCCGCGCGCAACCCCGAGGCGCGGCTCCTCCTCGATCCGTCGGAGCACCTGGAGCCCGCGCACCCGCCGCCGCGCGCCGCCGGGATCGACTACTGGTCACTCGCGCAGGCAGCTCAGGAGCACTTTCCGTCGGTGACCATCCTCGGTCAGAGCCCCATGCTCGGGTTCTACCTCTCGTTCCTGCAGCCACCGGCGAGCGCGGCGGAGCTCTCGCTCTGTGATGAGCTGGTGCCCGAGCCCGAGGAGGCTAGCCACTTCGTCGCGGTGGTCTCTCGCGACGCGTTGCCCGACCTGCGGCGCTACACGCTGGTGACGCTACCCTACTATCGCGTCGCCGCGGCAGCGGAGACGGCTCGGACCGAGGCCGAGCGAGCGGTGCGGACGCTGCGCACCGAGCGCGCGGAGCTCGAGGCCCAGCTCCGGAGCCGGGAGGCGGAGCTGCTCCGGCTCGCGGGGCGCGCCGCGCGCATGGAGCGGGTGGAGGACGAGCTCCGCCGGGCGCAGGAGGCTGAGGCAGCGCTCTCGGGCGCCAGGCAGGAGCTCTCCACCTTCGCCGCCGAGGTCGCCAAGCAGCGCGAGCTGGCGAGCGGGCTGCAGCGGGAGCTCGAGGACGCCCGGCACGCCAGCGAGGATCTGGCGCGGACCGCCGCCGAGGCGCAGCGCGCCGCGACCGAGCTCGCCCTGCAGCGAGACCAGGTCTCTTACCGGCACGAGGGCCTCGTGCAGGGGCACCGCGAGCTCGCCGGGGAGTTCGAGCGCCTGAAGATCCAGCACCTCGAGGCGCAGGCGGCGGTGCAGGCGAGCAAGCGGGAGCTCGCGGGGGTCACCGCCCAGCTCGAGGAGGCACGCACGGCGGTGAGCCAGGGGCGCAAGGAGCTCGTCGCGCAGCGCGAGCGCCTGCTCGCGGTGGAGCAGGAGCGCGACCGGCTGCGCGAGTCGCTGCTGGCCGTCGAGGAGCAGGAGGAGCGGCGGGCGGCCGAGCGGCGCGCCCTGGAGGCCGCCCGGGCCGCCCTGGAGGCGCGGATCAGCGAACTGCAGCTGGAGCTGAGCGCGGCCACCGCGGAGGCGCAGGGGCTGCGGGGCTCGCTCGCCCGGGCGGAGGAGGAGCAGGCGGCTGGCGTCGAGGCCCGCGATGCGGTCAGCGGGCTGCGCGCGCGCCTCGAGGAGGCAGAGCGGACGCTCGCCGAGCAGAGCCGTCGCGCGCAGGAGCTCGAGACGGCGGCGGGCGAGCAGCGGGCGAGCGCGGAGGCGCGGGCTCGCGAGCTCAGCCAGGTGAGGTCCGGCCGCGACGAGCTCCAGCGCGAGCTGGGCGCACGCGAGGACGAGCTACGCGATCGAGCGGCCGAGCTGGAGCGCGCCCGGGAGGAGCTCGCGCTGCTCGGCGACCGGCTGCGCCAGAGCGAGCAGGGCGCGCAGGCGCTGCAGCTGGAGCGCGCCGAGCGCGAGCGAATGCTGCGGCTCTTCGAGGAGACGGTCCGCGAGCGGGACCAGCAGCTCCAGGACCGCGCCGCACAGCAGCACGGCCTGGGCGCCGAGCGCGAGGCGCTGCGGCAGAACCTCGAGGAGGCGCGCAGGCGGCTCGGTGAGAGCGAGGCCCGCGCGATCTCCCTCGAGGGAGCGCTCGCCGCCACGCGGGGCGAGCTGGAGGAGGCCCGCCGGCGCCTGAGTGAGCTCGACGGCCGCGTCGCCGCCATCGGCAGCGAGCTCCACTCCTCGCGGGGGGAGGTGCAGGCGGCCCGTGCGCGGCTCGCGGAGCTCGAGGGCCAGGCGCGTGATCGCCAGCGGGAGCTCGACGACGCGTGGTCCCGGGCGGCGGAGCAGGAGGCTCGCGGGCTCGCCCTGGAGGGGGCGGCGGAGGACCTCCGCGGCGAGATGGACGCGGCGCTCGGCCGGGCCCGGGACGCAGAGGCGCGGGCGCTGGCGCTGGGGCAGGAGCTGGAGACCACCCGTCAGCGAGCCGGCGAGGAGGCCGCGCGAGCGGCCGAGCTCGAGGCGGCCCTCGACGCCGCCCGTGTGCAGGCCAGCCAGCTCGGGCAGCGGAGCGACGCTCTGGCGCGGGAGCTCGACGCGCAGCGCGGAGAGGCCACGGCCCAGGCAGCGCGCGAAGCGGCGCTGGCGACCGAGCTGGAGGCGACGGCGAGCGCGCGTGCAGCGGAGCGTGAGCGCGCGGACGGGCTGGCGCGCGGGCTGGACCAGGCGAGGGAGCGCGTCGCCGAGCTGGAGGCGCGGGGCGAGGCGCTCGAGGGCGCGCTCGAGGACGCCCGGACGGAGCACGAGGACCTCCGCCGCGAGGCAGGAGAGCAGGCGGCGGCGCTGGCGGAGGCCCGTCGCGAGGGCGGCGAGGCCGCGGCGGCGCTGGCCGCAGCGCGGGAGGAGCTCGAGCAGACGCGGACGCGGGCTGACCAGGGCGAGGCCGCGCTCGCCGTCGCCCGCGATGCTCTCGAGGAGCTGCGTCGCGAGCACGCCGCGGGCCGGGCGCGCGTCGAGGCGCTCACCCGTGAGCAGGCGGTGACCGCTCGCCAGCTCGAGGAGACACGAGCCCACGAGGGCTCGCTGGAGCGCGAGCTGGAGATCCTGCGCAGCCGCTCCGGAGAGGGCGAGTCGCGCGCGGCGAGCCTGGAGGTGCAGCTCGACGACGCGCAGGCCGCGCTGGCGGCCGCCCGCGACCGCGGCAGCAGCCTGGAGGCGCGGAGCGCTGCGCTCGAGGGATCGCTCGCCGCGGCGACGGAGTGGAGCGTCGAGCTGGAGCGTCGCGGCGAGGAGCTCGCCGGACGGGTGACCGAGCTGGAGGCGTCGCTGGCGTCGTCGCGAGAGCGGGTGGGCGAGCTGGAGCGGCAGGGGGAGTCGCTGGAGGCGTCGCTGGCGTCGTCGCGAGAGCGGGTGGGCGAGCTGGAGCGGCAGGGGGAGTCGCTGGAGGCGCGGGTCGCTGCGCTGGACGGAGAGCTGGCCTCGTCGAGGGAGCAGAGCGCGGCGCAGGGAGCGCGGGTCACGGCGTTGGAGGGAGAGCTGGCCTCGTCGAGGGAGCAGAGCGCGGCGCAGGGAGCGCAGGTCGCCGCGCTGGAGGGAGAGCTGGCCTCGTCGAGGGAGCAGAGCGCGGCGCAGGGAGCGCGGGTCGCCGCGCTGGAGGGAGAGCTCGCCTCGTCGAGGGAGCAGAGCGCGACGCAGGGAGCGCGGGTCGCCGCGCTGGAGGGAGAGCTCGCCTCGTCGAGGGAGCAGGGCGCGACGCAGGGAGCGCGGGTCGCCGCGCTGGAGGGAGAGCTCGCCTCGTCGAGGGAGCAGAGCGCGGCGCAGGGAGCGCGGGTCGCCGCGCTGGAGGGAGAGCTCGCCTCGTCGAGGGAGCAGAGCGCGGCGCAGGGAGCGCGGGTCACGGCGCTGGAGGCAGAGCTCGCCTCCGCGCGCGAGCGGCACGCGGCGCTGCAGGCAGAGGAGGCGCGGCTCGGGCAGGAGCTCGCCGCCGCCAGCGCGCGGATCGCTGCCCTGGAGGAGGATTCGCGCGGTCTCGAGACGCACGGTCAAGGCCTCCGCGCGGAGCTCGAGGCCGCGCGTGCCCGCGAGGTCGAGCTCGCCGCGCGCGCGAGAGGCCTCGAGGAGGAGCTCGCGGGCGCGCAGGAGCGGCGCGGTGCGCTCGAGGGACACGTCGCCCAGCTGGAGCGCGAGCTCTCCGCGGCGGGCCAGGACCTCGAGGGCTGGCGCGCGCGCAGCGCCGAGCTGGAGGCCCGCGTCGGCAGCCTCGAGGGCGAGCTCACCGTCGCGATGACCCGCAGCGCCGACCTCGAGCCTCGCGCGGGAGCGCTGGAGGCCGAGCTGGCGGTCACCCGCGGTCGGGCCGCAGAGGCCGCCCAGCGCGCCACCGAGCTGGAGCGGGCGCTCGACGGCGCGCGCGGCGAGCTCGATGTGCTTCGCCGCCGCCTCACCGAGAGCGAGGCTCGCGCAGCCAGCGTCGGCGCCGAGCTGGAGGCCGCCCGCTCGCGTGGCGCGGTGGCCTCGGCGCGCGCTGCCGAGCTGGGGCTGGAGCTCGAGGGCGCCGGTGGTCGGGCGAGCGAGGCCGAGGCGCGCGCAGCCGAGCTGAAGCAGGAGCTCGAGGGCGCCGGTGGTCGGGCGAGCGAGGCCGAGGCGCGCGCAGCCGAGCTGAAGCAGGAGCTCGAGGGCGCCGGTGGTCGGGCGAGCGAGGCCGAGGCGCGCGCCGCCGAGCTGAAGCAGGAGCTCGAG
>JAKLHH010000239.1 GCA_022710245.1 Myxococcota bacterium | reverse complement strand
CCCCTGGCCCGGGCAGCGCCTGCGCGTGACCACCCGAAGCAAGAGCCGGATGCGGTAATGCCGCACGTCCGGATCCGTGGAGGGGGTGATCAGCGATGGTCATTCCTACTCCGACTACAGCAGGAAGCGGACGTTGGGCTCGCAGCCCGTCTCGGGCTTGAGCGTCTTCGACTTGCGCTCGCGCAGGAGGCGCGAGGCGGGGCTCTCGGGGTCCTCGAGATCGCCGAAGGCGAGCGCGCCGGTCGGGCAGATCTCCACGCAGGCGGGCGGCTTGCCCTGCTTCACCCGGTGCAGGCAGAAGGTGCACTTGTCGACGTAGCCCTCGCTGTGCACGTAGCGGGCGCCGTAGGGGCAGGCCGCGATGCAGGCCTTGCAGCCCGTGCACTTCTTCTTCGCGACGAGCACCGTGCCGCCCTCGCTGACGTGGCTCGCGCCGGTCGGGCAGGCGCCGACGCAGGGGGTGTTCGTGCAGTGGTTGCAGCGCTCCGAGCGGATCTCCTGCGTCAGGTGCGGGAAGACCCCGCGCGTCTCGGTGACGATCCAGTCGCGGAAGCCGCGCTCGGGCAGCGCGTTCTCGCCCTTGCAGGCGAGCACGCAGGCGTTGCAGCCGACGCAGCGCCGGGTGTCGACGGTCATCGCGTAGCGGGGGCGGCTCATGCGGCTCATGCCTTCACCTCCGCGCCCGCTCGCTCGAGGCGGACGAAGTTCACGTTCATGCCGGTGCCGCCCATGATCGGGTCGACCTTGTAGCGGGTGACGAGCTGGCTGTCGGAGGCGCCGCGACCCCGCGCGTAGCGCAGGCCCTTGGCGGTGTGGCCCCAGCCGTGCACCAGGTAGACGCAGTCACCGCGGATCCGCTCGGTCACCTTCACCCGCACCGGGTCGGAGCGGACGCCGTCCTGGTTCACCAGCCGCACGCGCTCGCCGGTCTTCAGTCCACCCTCGAGGCCGAGCGCGGCCGCCGCGGCCGTGTTCACCCAGAGCTCGTTCTCGGGGTAGACCTGCGCGAGGAAGCGGTTGTTCGCGGTGCGGCCGAACGTGTGCATCGGCGCGCGCCCCATCAGCAGCCGGAACATCCCCGGCGGCGGCTCCTCGGGCGGGGTGAACTCGGGGAGCGGGTGGAAGCCCGCGTTCTTCAGCGCCGCGCTGTAGAGCTCGATCTTCTTGCTCGGCGTGTCGAAGCTGAGCGTCAGCCCCTCCTCCTCGCAGACCGGCGCGCGCTTGCCGAGGAGGACGCCCGTCTTCTGCAGCTCGCTGCACTCGAGCTTGGCCGCGTGCACGCGGTGCTTGGCGTACTCCATGCTGTCCTTCCAGGGGAAGTAGTCGCCGAGCTTGAGGCGGTGGCCGAGCTCCTTGGCGATCCACCAGCCCGGCTTCGAGTCGTACATCGGCGGCACCACCTCCTGGCGGACCGCGATGAAGGGCTGCTTGTAGGCCGGCGACCAGAGGTCGTCGCAGCGCTCGAGGTAGGTCGCCTCGGGGAGCACCACGTCGGCCCAGCCGGTGATCTCCGCCGGGAGCACGTCGATCGCCACGATGAAGTCGAGCGCCTGGATCGCCTTGGCCGTCTGCCGCGCGTCGGGCAGCGACTGCATCAGGTTGGTGCCGTAGACCATCCAGGCCTTGATGTCGTAGGAGGCGGTGCCCGGGATGGTCGCGTCGCAGAGCCCCGAGGCGAGCGTCTCGTCGGAGAGCGGGTAGGGGTTGCCGCGCTTCGGCTTGTCGGCGGCGGCCTTCGGCTTGTACGCGTAGCCGGTGTAGGGGAACTTCGGCAGCGGCATGGTGGGCGGCAGGATGTAGCCGCCGCGGCGGCCCCAGCTGCCGAGGAGCGCGGCGAGGATGGCCATCGCGCGCATCCGCTGCGTGTCGTCGCCGTACCAGGTGGTGCGGCGCCCCGGGTGGATCAGCGAGGCCGGCTTCTGCGAGGCGAGGAAGCGGGCGCTCTCGCGGATCAGCTCGGGGCGGAGGCCGGTCAGCGGGTAGGCCCACTCCGGGCTCTTGTCGGCCACGTGGGCCTTGAGCTCGGCGAGCCCGGTCGCGTGCTTGGCCAGGTAGGGCGCGTCCTCGAGGCCCTCGCCGAGGATGACGTGCATCCAGGCGAGGAGGAGCGCGAGGTCCGTGCCCGGCTTGATCGGCAGCCAGTAGCGCGCCTTGCCCGCCGCCGTCGAGAAGCGCGGGTCGACGACGACCAGCTCGGCGCCGTGGCTGAGCGCGTCGGCGAGCTCCTGCACCTGCGTGTTGTGCATGTTCTCGCCGAGGTGCGAGCCGATCAGCGTGATGCAGCGCGCGTTCTCGAGGTCGATCGTCTCCGGCGAGCCGAGGCTCTGGCCGAAGGTGAGCCCGTAGCCGACCTCGCGCGGGCCGCGGCACTGGGCGTAGGAGGGCGCCGCCACGTTGGGCGAGCCGTAGGCCTTCACCAGGTGGGTGAACCAGGAGCCGCCGTAGCCGTGAGTGAAGAGCGCGAGCGCCTCGGGGCCGTACTTCTCGCGCACGCGGAGCATGGCCTCGGCGACCTTGTCGAGCGCGACGCCCCAGGAGACCGCCTCGAAGACGTCGTCGCCGCGCTTGCTCTTGGTGCGCACGAGCGGCTGCTTCAGCCGATCGGGGTCGTAGAGCAGGCCGACGCCGCCGGTGCCGCGCGGGCAGAGGCGGCCGCGCGAGAGCGGGTGCGCCGGGTTGCCGGTGATCTTGGTGACCTTGCCGTCCTTGACGTGCGCGAGGACGCCGCACTTCCAGAAGCAGAGCTCGCAGAAGGTGGGCACCACGCGGTCGCCGTCGGTGCCCGGGTCGGGGATGGCGTTGCCGTCCAGGCCGAACCAGGAGGTCGTGGCCCCGGCGGTCAGCGCGAGGGCGCCGGCGCCCGCTCCGCCGATGGCGAGGAACTGTCGTCGGGTGAGGCTCATCGGTTCGCTTGCTCCTTCACCGTCGTCGGTCGTCGGCTGCTCGCCCGCCCTAGCGGATCGAGCAGCCCTCCATGCAGCGCACGAGCTGACGGAGCTGCTGCTCCGCCAGGCGATAGACGGCGAAGCCGTTCTCTCGCGCGACGGAGACCAGCCGGTGGGTGCGCAGGATCTGCAGTTGCTGGGAGACGATCGCCTGCTTGGCGCCCAGCCGCTCGGCCAGCTCGCTGACGTTCGCCTCGCTCTCGCAGAGGATGGCGATGATGCGGATCCGGATCGGGTGGGCGAGCGCCCGGAGCAGCGCGGCAATGTGCTCCGCCCGACCTGGCTCGGTCGTCAGCAGCGAGGGCGTCGAGGCGCTGGGAGATGACTCGGTGCGGTGTATTGGAGTCTGCATATCGCGATATCTCTATGTCACTGGTAGCCGCAAACTCCGCCAGTGTCAATGGAGTATTTGTCGCGGCGCCGCCCAGCGCAGAGGGCGGTCGGGCGAAGCTGCGGCGACCGACACTTGCGGCATGGCCACAACTATCGGTTTTTACAGTGCGAGCCGCGAAGTGCCCCTGCCCTGGCGCCTCGCGCCTTCGGCGGCATGTGGCTCTGATCCGGAGCAAATGAGCGGAGGGTCGGTCGAGCCGACCGAGTCAAGCGACGGGAGCGTTGTGGCGCGCGCGCCGCTCGATTTTGTTTTCCTCGCGGTTTCTTTTCCTGTATTGTGCCACGCCATGTTGGGTCGGATGCAGCGGGTGGCGCTCGAACGAATGAATAACGGCCCGACCTGCACGTCCAACAGCTAAATCACGGAATCACGAACCGAGCAGTTAGTTAGCGTTGGCCTCGAGTTGAGATTGACCCCGTGAAGTGAACCGCAGAACAGGAGAACGACAATGAAGAAGCTTATCGCGTCCATGATCACCGCCGCCTTCGCCTTCACCGCCGCCCCGATCGTCATGGCCGCCCCGAAGAAGGCCAAGAAGGACGACGACGCCGCTGGCGACACCGACACCAAGAAGGCCCCGAAGAAGGACACCAAGAAGAAGGTGAAGAAGGCCCCGAAGAAGGAGGAGAGCACGGGCCTGACGGCTCTCGACGACGAGAAGCCGGCCAAGGGCAAGGCCAAGAAGGTCGCCCCGAAGAAGGGTGGCAAGAAGGTCAAGAAGGACGCCCCGAAGGACGAGTAATCGTCTGCTCGAGCTCTAGCTCTTACGAAGCCAGAACAGTACGGACGCCCCGCTCGCCTCGGCGAGAAGGGGCGTTCGTCTATTTGGGGAGGGTCGCGGCAGCTACACCCTGCGGGGTGCACACCCGGGCGGCGCCGCTCCGATGGGGGGCGCGGCAGCTACGCCCGCGGCACCCTGCGGGGTGCACGCCCGGGCGGCGCCGCTCCGATGGGGGGCTCTCCGGGGTGGACAGCCGCCGGCCTCATCGGGTATCAGCCAGGGATGAGCGAGATCGAGAACCGGCCGAGCGAGAACCGGCTGTCCTGGGATGTGTACTTCATGAGCATCGCGCAGGTGGTGGCGAGCCGCTCCACCTGTGACCGCAAGCACGTCGGCGCCGTGATCGTCCGCGACCGCACCATCCTCTCGACGGGCTACAACGGCTCCATCCGCGGCATGCCCCACTGCGACGAGGCGGGCCACCTGATGGAGAACGGCCACTGCGTGGCCACCATCCACGCCGAGGCGAACGCGCTGGTGCAGGCGGCCCGAAACGGGGTGAACATCGCGGGGGCCGCGATCTACATCACGGCCAGCCCCTGCTGGAGCTGCTTCAAGCTGATCGCGAACGCGGGGATCGGCGCCATCTACTACGGCGAGTTCTACCGGGACGAGCGGATCTTCGACGTGGCGGGCCAGCTCGGGATCGAGCTCCGCCGGGTCGAGGGCGCGCTGCCGTCCTGGACCACCACCTCGCCGCTGGCGCCTACGCCCGCGGCCACACCCGAGGGCTGAGGGCCGCCACCCTCCGGCTGCTCCTGCCGCCGCCACTGACGGCCCGCTACTCGATGCAGACCTCGCACCCGTTGCTGGTCTTCTGACATGGCGCCGAGCCGCACCCGTACTTGCACAGCTTGAGGCACTTCGGCGTGTTGGTCCCGACCTTCACGCAGAGCGCGCCACCGACGCAGTAGAGCGCCTTCGACAGATCACACGGCTGCCCGGCCTGGGCCGTCGCCGGGTAGCAGGCGTCGGTGAACGACGAGGCGAACATGCAGGCGTGGTTCGTGCCGCACTCGGTGACCTTGTCGTTGCAGCCCGACATCGGCTGGATGCACATCTTCAGGCACTGGTTGGCCATGCAGATGAGGTTCGGTCCGCAGGCGCCGTAGAGGCAGGCCTCGCCGGGGGTGATGGGGAGGTCGGCGCCGGCGTGCGGCTGATCCACGGTCTTCGGGAGATCCACCCGGGAGTGATCCAGCTTGCGCGGGCCATCGCCCGTGCTGCCCCCATCCTCGATCACGCCGCCGCTGCAGGCCGCGAGGCCAGCGAGCAAGACCGGCAGCAGGCGAGGGAGACGCATCACCGATCAGCTTAACGAGCGCGGAGGCGCCCTGGCAAGCGGCGCCGGTCCCCGGCGGTCCCCGGCGGTCCCCAGCGGTTCCCAGGTGAGGGCGCAACCGGCCCCCGCCGCGGGCCCGCAGGGCGGGAGGAGCGGCCGGGAGGGAGGGAGGGAGGGAGGGAGGGAGGGAGGAGCGCCAGGAGCGCCGCGTTGACAGCCGAGCCAGTTCTGATAGGTTGAGGCCCCGGGCCTGCGTCGCTGCGGGGCCGGCGCGCCTTCTCGCGCCCCTCGGGCGCACTCACGCACTGAGGCCCGGTCTCCCGGTGTCCGGTTGCAGACGCGGAGGCGGCCGCCGCGGCCACGGCCCCTGGAGGCTGTCGTGCAAGAGCAACCGCGAGCGGACTTCAAGGCCACCCTCAACCTCCCCCAGACCGACTTCCCGATGCGCGGGAACATGGGCCAGCGCGAGCCAGAGCTCCTCGCGCGCTGGGGCGAGCTGAAGCTCTACGACCGCATCCGCGAGGCGACCAGGGGGCGCCCGCTCTTCGTGCTCCACGACGGGCCGCCCTACGCGAACGGCAGCATCCACTACGGCCACATCCTCAACAAGGTGCTGAAGGACATCATCGTCAAGTACCGCACCATGGCCGGCTACCGCTCGATCTACCGCCCGGGCTGGGACTGCCACGGCCTGCCGATCGAGCTGCAGGTCGACCGCGACCTCGGGCCGAAGAAAGCCAACCTCTCCACGCTGGAGATCCGCAAGATCTGCCGCGAGTACGCGCTCCGCTTCGTCGGCGTGCAGCGGGCCGAGTTCGAGCGCCTCGGCGTCCTCGGGCTCTGGGACCAGCCCTACCTCACCCTCGACCGCGAGTACGAGGCGACCATCGCCCGCGAGCTCGGACAGCTCGCCCGCGGCGGCTTCCTCTACAAGGGGAAGAAGCCGGTGCACTGGTGCGCCTCCTGCCGCACCGCGCTCGCCGAGGCGGAGGTCGAGTACCACGAGCACGCCTCCGACTCGATCTACGTGAAGTTCCCCTACCTCGGCGACCCGGCGGCGCTCTGCCCGGCGCTGGCTGGTCGCAAGGTCTCCTTCGTCATCTGGACCACCACCCCCTGGACGCTGCCGGCGAACCTCGCCGTCGCGCTCAACCCGGGGCTCACCTACGTCGCCGTGGAGCACGACGGCGAGGCGCTGATCATGGCGAAGGACCTGGTCGGCGCGGTGGCCAAGGCCTGCAACCTCGGCGAGCCGAAGGTGATCTGCGAGCTCGACACGGCCGTCGCCGACGGGACCTGGTGCCAGCACCCGTTCATCGACCGTCGCTCGCTGGTCGTCTTCGCGAGCTACGTCACCCTCGACGCGGGCACCGGCTGCGTGCACACGGCGCCTGGCCACGGCGAGGAGGACTACGGCACCGGGCGAACCTACAAGCTCGACATCTACGCGCCCGTCGACGACGCCGGCCGCTTCACCGCCGAGGTCCCCGAGTGGCAGGGGCAGCTCGTCTTCGACGCCAACCCGGCCATCGTCGCCGAGCTCGAGCGCCGCGGCGCGCTCCTCAACAAGCGCGGCGACAAGGTCTCCCACTCCTACCCGCACTGCTGGCGCTGCAAGAAGCCGGTCATCTTCCGCGCCACCCAGCAGTGGTTCGTGCGGCTCGACCACGACGGCTTCCGCCAGCGCGCGCTCGCCGCCGTCGACGAGACGCGCTGGGTGCCCGAGTGGGGCCACGATCGCATCCACGGCATGATCGAGAACCGGCCCGACTGGTGCCTCTCGCGCCAGCGCCTCTGGGGCGTGCCGATCCCGGCGCTCTACTGCTCGGGCTGCAAGGAGCCGCTCGCCACCCCCGAGCTGATCGAGCACGTCGCCGAGCTCTTCGCGCGCGAGGGCTCGGACGCCTGGTTCAGCCGCGAGGCGGCGGAGCTCGCGCCCCCGGGGCTCAAGTGCCCGGGCTGCGGCGGCACCCGCTTCGAGAAGGAGAAGGACATCGTCGACGTCTGGTTCGAGTCGGGCGTCAGCTGGGCGGCGGTCTGCGAGAAGGACCCGGACCTCTGGCCGATCGACCTCTACCTCGAGGGCTCGGACCAGCACCGCGGCTGGTTCCACTCGGCGCTGCTGACCGGCGTCGCGACGCGCGGCAAGGCGCCCTACCGCACGGTGCTGACGCACGGCTTCGTCAGCGACGAGCACGGCCACCCGTACTCGAAGAGCCTGAAGAACTTCATCCCGCCCGAGAAGGTGATCAAGACGCGCGGCGCCGAGCTCTTCCGGCTCTGGTCGGCCTACGTCGACTACCGCAACGACATGCCCTTCTCCGAGGGGATCCTCGAGCAGCTCGGCGACGGCTACCGCAAGGTGCGCAACACCTGCCGCTTCCTCCTCGGCAACCTCGCCGACTTCAAGCCCCCCGCCCGGACCCCACGGCCGGAGACGCTCCTCGACCGCTGGGCGCTCGACCGCGTCGCGCGCCTGACGCGCCGCTGCCGGCAGGCCTACGAGGACTACGAGTTCCACCAGGTCTACCGGCAGCTGATCGAGTTCTGCACCGTCGACATGAGCGCCTTCTACCTCGACGTGGTGAAGGACCGCCTCTACTGCGAGCCCGCCGGCTCCCCGGAGCGGCGCGCGACGCAGGCGGTGCTCTTCGAGATCGCGCGCGCGCTGGCCACGCTCTCGGCGCCGGTGCTCAGCTTCACCGCCGAGGACATCTGGTCCCACCTGCCGGCCTGGCCGGGCAAGGAGGAGAGCGTGCACCTGGCGCGGCTGCCCGAGCTCCGCGAGACCGACGACGAGCTCGCCGAGCAGGTGGCCGGCCTGATCCGCGTGCGTGACCTGGTGCTCAAGCAGCTCGAGCCCTTCCGCGCGCAGAAGCACCACCCGCTCGACGCGCACGTGGTGCTCCACCTCTCGGGGGCGGATCGGGCGCTCGCGGCCGGCTACGGCGACTCCAACCTCGCCGACCTCTTCATCGTCTCCACCGTCGAGCTCGGCGCCGACGCGGCCGAGCCCTCCGCCGAGGTGCGCGAGGCGGGCGGCGTGAAGTGCCCGCGCTGCTGGAAGCGCTCCGCGGGGAGTGGCGACCGCCGCGGCCCCGAGCTCTGTCCGCGCTGCAGCCGCGCGCTCGATCAGATCGAGGGCCAGGTGCGCGCGTGACCCGGCGCGCGCTGATCCTGATCCTGGTCGTCGCGGCGGCCTCGATCGCCCTCGACCAGCTGACCAAGAGCTGGGCGCGCGGGCGCCTCTGCGCCGAGCCCTGCAAGGAGAAGCTCACATCGATCGCCTGGGTCTACCCCTGCTGCAAGGCGACGCCGTCGATCAAGCTGATCGACAACTACCTCGAGCTCGAGTACCACGAGAACCCGGGCGCGGCCTTCGGCATCCTGCGCAACGTCCCCGGCGCGCGCTACATCCTGGTCGCGGTCGGCATCCTCGCGCTGGTCCTGGTCTGGACCCTGGTGCGCAAGGCCGAGCGCTGGAAGACCCTCGCCTACGTGGCCTTCGGGCTGGTGGCGGGCGGCGCGCTGGGCAACCTCCTCGACCGGCT
>JAKLHH010000238.1 GCA_022710245.1 Myxococcota bacterium | reverse complement strand
GCGGCTGTCCCCCATGACGAAGACGCGTCCGGCCGGGACGCGGACCGGCCCGAAGTCCCGCGGCGGCGCGTCGGCGCGCTGCTGCACCACGTAGCGGACACCGCCGAGCTCCTCCTCGAACGCCGCGCACGGGACGCGCTCGCTCTCGTCCGGCGCAGCGCCGAGCTCGAGCCGACACGCCCGGCCGAGCGCCCGCCGCGGCACGGGCTCACCGTTCAGGTAGAGGACGTTGTCCCGCAGCGCGACCGTGTCGCCTCCGACGCCGACCACCCGCTTGATCAGATCGTCGCCGCTCCCGCGCGGGTCGACAAAGACCACCACCTCGCCGCGGCGTGGCTCGCGTCCGTGCGTGAGCTTGTGCGTGGTGAGCGGGACCGTGAGCCCGTAGACGGAGCGGTTGACCAGCAGGTGATCGCCGATCTGCAGCGTCGGCAGCATCGACTCGCTGGGGATCGAGTAGGCCTCCGCGACGAAGGAGCGGAGCAGGATCGCGACGCCGACGGCGAGGGCCATGCCCGGGAGGTTGCTGCGCGCTGCTCGCCGGATCCGTCGCCAGACGCTGCCTGGGTTCGAGCTCACTGGGCACCTCCTCGGACGCAACCCACGCCGCGAGGGGGGCATTCCCGCGACGAGGGAGACCTCCCCGCGACGTGGAGCGACTTGCCTGGGTGCTAGGGCGTGTAGAGGCCCTCCACGCAGAGACCGCTGCAGGTGCCCGCCGCCGCGCTCGGGGAGATGATCGCGCCGGTCTTGATGACCGCGGCGCTCGCGGTGTTGATGCGGATCCGCCCCGCGGCCCCGCCGCCCCCGCCGTTGTTCTGGCCGGTAGGGCCACCGCCGTGGTGGTTGGCCAGCCCCGCGCAGCCGTCGGGGGTGGCTCCCGCGCCTCCCGCGCCCCCGTCGCCCGCGTCCTGCGTCCCCAGGCCGCCGCTCGCCCCTGCTGCGGTCGATCCGCCGGGCTGGCCAGCCTGGCCAGCGTCGCCCGGGTCTCAGGTGCAGTCGCCGCCACCCCCGCCGCCGCCGTTCGCGGCGAGGAAGCCGCCGCTCAGGGTGATCTGCGGTGCCTCGAGCATGATCAGCCCGCCGGACCCGCCGCCGGCGCCGCCCCCGCTGACCGTCGAGCCGCCGCCGCCGCCGCCGCCGGTGACGCCGCCGGCCAGGAGCGTGAGCGTGGTGCCCGCGAGGAGGTACACGACCCCGCCGCCTCCGCCTCCGCCGCCGGGGGCCGAGGTGGTCGCCATGGGCACGCGGGTCCCGCCGGCGCCGCCGCTGCCGCCCTGCAGCTGGTCGGGGGCGCTGCTGGCTGCGCCGCCAGCGCCCGCGGCCAGCGTGACATGGAGCGAGGTGGCGGTGGTGAAGTCCACCGCGGCCCCGTCGCCGCCCGTGCCGCCGTGGCCGCCTCCACCACCGCCGCTCGAGCAGAGGCTCGGGCAGTCCGCGGTGCCAGGGCCGGCAGGCTGGCCTCCGCCAGGGCCGTCGCCGGCCGCGCCGGGCGCGCCGCCAGCGTGGCCGCCAGGCCCAGGGGCGCTGTCCGTGGCGCTGGCGTCGATCGTCCCCGCGAGCTCGATCTCGTCGCAGGCGACGATGGCCAGCGCGCGAGCGCCCTTGACCTTGATCGTGCCCGCCTGGAGGTGGAGGCTGCCGACGGCGAAGACGCCGATCTCGGGGAGGCCGCTCCCCGGCGCCACCGTCGAGAAGCCCGGGAACGGGGTGCCGCTCACGGTGCCCGCGTCCGTGTCGAGGATCGGCGATGCGCCAGCGAGCACCGCGGTGCTGCTGCAGCGGCGCGAGTGGAGCTGCAGCAGCCAGCTCGGGCCAGGCTGGTCGACCTGCGCGTCCGCTGCGGCGCGAGGCAGGTCGTGAGGCGCGAGGTCGTGAGGCGCGAGGTCGTGGAGCAGGCGCTCGCTGGCGGGCTCGCCCTCGCCCCGAGAGGCATCGCCAGGGCTGAAGGAGAGCACCCAGTTGCAGCCGCCCAGCAGCAGCACGCTCAGCGCCGCTGCGCTCAGCGCCGCTGTGCTGTGCCCCGGAAGCAGCGATCGGCGAGCCACCGTCCCACCTCCTCGTCCCTGATCCCCAGCTCCATCGTGCCTGAAGGCGCGGGAGGTGACAACGACGACCGTGCCGAGGGGGCGCACCCAGCCCTAATCGTCGGGTCGATTTCTAGGTCCAAGCAGTAGGGGATCAGATTCCCTCAAGTATCGAGGCCGGGGGCTCGAGGGTGCCGGTCACTCGAGGGGTGAGTTTGGTGCGAGGGGCGAGGCGCCAGTGGGTGGGACGAGCCAGAATCTGCAAATCGACGAGAAACGAGGAGCGGCACGTCTTGCGCTGATCGGCGGGGCGGCTATTAGTGGGCACTCCCCCGGGGCCGCAGCCACGGACACCCGGGAGAGCGGGTCAGCCCAAGGAGTACCCATGTCCGAGATAGCGCGGGGCGTGCTGAGCTTCAAGCTCGAAGTTATCGACTCACCTCGCAGCGACGTGACGGCCTACGCCGGACTGCCGCTGGTCCTAGAGCAGGCGCGCGTGACGCTGCGGCCCAAGCTGTACCGCGAGCTCCGCGATGCCCTTGGCTACAAGAGAGCACGGACCGCTCGGCGCCACCTCGAGAGCATCTTGCTTCTGGTCGCCGCGGGGGCCGACTGTCTCGACGATCTGCGGACGTTGCGCGCCGACCCAGGACTGCGCGCTCTGGCCGGCTTCGAGCTCTCCTCGCCGACGCAGGCCAAGGACTTCCTCTATCGCTTTCACCAGGAGGAGGATGGCCGCCCGGTCAGCGCGGAGCGCGACGCCGAGCTCTCGCGGGTAGGCACGGCGCAGATCCGTGCCGAGGGGCCTGGCTTGCGCGCCCTGCAGCAGCTCGTCGCAGCCGTCACCTCGCGCCTGCAGAAGGTTCGTCCCTGTGACTGCGCAACGCTCGACGTGGATGCCACCATCGTCGAGGCCGACAAGCGCCGCGCGCTGGTGGCCTACGAGGGCACTCGCGGCTACCAGCCGCAGCTCGCCTTTTGGGCAGAGCAGGGCAGCTGGGTAGCGGAGCAATTCCGCGACGGAAACGTGCCCGCCGAGTTCGCCGGACGAGCGTTCCTCCAGAGGGCCTTCGGTGCGCTGCCGCCCGGCATCAAGGAGCGGCGCCTGCGCGCCGACAGCGCGCTCTACAACGAAGACGCTCTGACCTGGGCCGACGAGCAAGGCATTCGATTCGCCGTCTCCGCAGATATGAGCGAGGCACTCGCCAAGGTCATCGGCAAGCTGCCCAAGTCTACGTGGCAGCCGTATCGGTCGACACATGCGCAGCAGCGTGGCGATGACGGCGAAGAGCGCCAGTGGGCGGAGGTCGAGTTCATCCCCGACTGGCGCAGAAACCACAAAAAGCACGGCGCGACCTTCCGCTACCTTGCCATCCGCGTCCGGTCACGCCAACGCGAGCTCTTCACCGACGAGGACTCCAGCTGGCGTCACTTCGCCGTCGTCACCAATCTCGACTGGGAAGGTGAGCAGCTCCTTCGCTGGCACCGCGAGAAACAGGGCACCGTCGAGCACGGCCACGCCGTCCTCAAGAATGATCTCGCCGCTGGCACGCTCCCCTGCGCTCGCTTCGGCGCCAACGCAGCCTGGTGGAGGCTCAATGTCCTCGCGCACAACCTCCTCGAGCTCCTCAAGGCCGAGACACTCCCCGCCGAGCACCGCCCGCTTCGACCCAAGGCGCTCCGCTTTCGCCTCTTCAACCTCGCCGGCCGTCTGCTCCGCAGCGCTCGCCAGCTCGTGCTGCGCCTGAGCGCGGCGCTCCCCTTCGCGCCGCTCTACGCCCAGGCGCGAAAGACGCTCAGAGCCACCCTCCCACGCGCTGCCGCAGGCGAACCCCCGCTCGCCTAATCCGCCCTCGTACTGCCGCCTCCGCCTGCCGCCCGCCTGCCGCCACGCCACACCTCTGCCCTCGTTCCACTCCGCACCTCCCCGGCGCTCCCTCCGCCCGCGCTGCCCGCCCCTCACCACTGCCGAACCACTCTGCTCAGCCCCATCGCCCCCCGCCAGCCCAGGCTCCCACCCCACTCCAGGGCAGCGCGGGCGCTGGCCCGACGATTAGGGGCCTGCAGCCGCGCCTTGACACCCTTCGCGCCGTCATGGTCACCTGCCTGCCGAGAGGGGTTGCCGCGAGTCAGGCTGTCCGAGGAGGGGACCATGCTCACACACGGCGGTGGAACGAGCGGTGCTCGAGGCGCATCGCTGGCATTGATGGCGGTAGTTCGCTGACCAGCCCCGGGATCGGGGTGGAGGGAGGACCAGGCATGGAACAGGGATACGACCAGGATCGGCGGCGCACGCGCAGCCGGCTGCCCAGTGAAGCGGCTCGGTTGCAGCTCACGCACGTGACGGCTGCCTACCGGATGCGAGCCATGGCGTTGCTCGACTCCGACGGCTACGTCTGGGCCACCAGCGGCGACGAGGAGGCCGCGGACAGGCTCACCGTGGAGCTCGTCAAGCTGCCCTACCTGGGGGTGTCCGACACCACGGTCGGGACGCAGATCGACGGGGTGCCCGTGCTGATGACCAGGGTCGCCGTGGGTGACTCCGCCTTCTGGCTCGGCGCCCAGGGAGACGCCGACCACAACGATCAGGCGCTGTCCCAGGCCGCCCAGGGGATCGTCCGCATCCTGAGCGTGCTGGTGCAGCAGGGCTGACCCACCGCCGCCCGGGGCCGGGTAGAGCTCACCGCTGGAAGACCGTGAGGCGCTCGCCGCAGACCTCAGGCGCGGTACGCCCGATCGAAGGGACGCATGCCGTTTCGTGAGCGGGTAGTGCGCTGCGATCTCTGCGACACGGAGATGGCTGGAGCGCCGCGGGAGCTCGGCGGCCTCAGGGCCTGCGCTCCTTGCGACCGGGGCCGCAACACGCCGGGCCTCATCGCCGGCGGCCTTCACCTGCAGACGGTCGAGCACACGGGGTGGGATTGGTCCAGGACGCGGGCCCTCGGCGCGACGGACTTCCAGCTCTCACTGGATGCCCGCTTCGGCTGGGAGGGGTTCTTCAGCCGGCGACGCAAGCTCGACCTCCAGACCGGCGACCGCCTCTTCGATGACGCGATCCTCGTGCAAGGGGAGGGTGACGTCCTCGGGCGGCTGCTCGCGTACGAGCCCGTACGGCTCGCCGTCCGGCGCCTGGTCCTGGGGGGCGACCTGTGCCTCAAGAGCGGCACCCTCCAGTGCCAGGCGTCTGGCTGCGGTCTCGACGAGCTGCGCGCGGCGGCCACCGTGATCACCTGGGGGGTGCGCAAGGCGGCGCAGGAGTCGAGCGCTCACCGCGTGGACGGCGAGGTCCGTCTGCCCTGGCTGCAGGTGCTCTCGACGGACGCCGAGACCCTCACCCTCAGCGGAGACCGCGTCGATCCTCGGGAGCTCGCCGCGCTGCCGCCGTCGCTGAGAGCCCTCAAGCTCTCGGAGGTCGTGCTCACCTCGGGCGACCTGACGCCGCTCACCTCGTTGACGGGGCTACAGACCCTCGAGCTGGTCCGCGTCGGAGGCCTCGCGCAGCTCGAGCCGCTCGGCCAGCTCTGGCTCAGGGGTCTGAGCCTGGCTGGTTGCGCGGTCGATGATGTCGCGCCGCTCGCCAGGCTGACCAGCCTGGAGGCTCTCGACCTGCGCGAGACCCGGGTCAGCGATCTGAGCCCACTCGGCGCGCTCCGTGAGCTGAAGGAGCTGCGCCTGACGGAGAGGGCGATCGACGACGCGGCGCTCGCCGATCTGCGGCGTCGCCTCCCGGCGCTGACCATCGTCACGGAGGCGCTCTGACCTCGCATGACCGTCGCGATCCGCCACCTGGTGGTCACGCCCGCGCGAACCGTCGTCGCGCCCTTGCAGCGGCGGCCCGCTCCCGCCCCGTTCCTCGGCAACGGTGGCTTCTTCAGCGAACCCGCCGTCGTCTGGGTCGAGCTGGTGGCGTCGCGCGGATGTGGTCTGACCATCGTCGATGCGACCGTCCAGATCGAGAAGGACGTCGTGAGTCTCGGTGAGGTGCCCGCAGGCCCGAGCACGCTGTCGCGCACCATCCCCGACGGGCTCCCGCTGCCGCCCACGAAGCTCGCCCTCCGGGCTGCGGGAAAACGCTGCCCGATCTGGCTGCCCGTGGCTCCTCCGCGGAGCGTCCTTCGCGAGATCCTGACCAGCGTCTCCGACAGGCTCCCGGGGTTCCCCGCGCCAGCTCTCGGCGCGGCCACGATGGCGGACCCGTGTCAGCGAGCGTTCTCGTTCGAGATCGACTTCCCCGCGCGGGGGACGGCGCCCCCGGCTCCGCTCGATCCGACGTCACCGATCTACAGCTGGTGGTGGCGCTTTGTCAGCCCTCTCGCGGCCCCGCAGCAGCCAGAGGCAGAGTCGCCGCTGCCGCGAACCCCTCCACGCCTGATCGTCACGCTGCGCGATCGACGCTGTGCGAGTCGCTGGTCGGCGCCCACGATCATCACGCCACCGGGGCTGTCGCAGGGCGCTCGCGCTTACTACAGCGACCCGCACGACGACGCCTTCGCGGACCTCGGAGAGCTCTCCGTCGCATCGCGAGACGCCGCTGCTGTCGGTAGCACGATCCGTGCTCTTCGTGTCCGCCTGGCCGCGGTCGTCAACGGCGCGCTGGTCGGACGCTGCCTGTTGAGTCACGACGGACTGGAGGTGATGGCGACGACCAGCAAGTTCCCGGACCCGGCGATCGCGGACTGGTGCGAGTCCGCGGTCGCCCTCTCGACGGCGCTGGCGTCGATGGGGTGATCTTGGCCCGCGGGCCGGGAGACCCATGACCCAGGACCCACGCCGAGCTGCCGCTCAGAGCTTGAAGCCGAGCAGGTTCCAGTAACCGAGGAAGACCAGCCGAGGTCTTGAGCGCTGCCATCGGCGACGCTGCCTGGTCGGTTGCTTCCGCACCCGTTCATCGCGAGCATCAGCAGGCAGGTCAGCAGAGGTGTCTGCCTCATCGGCCCTCCAGCAATGGATGAGCTCTCAGACAGCACGCCGCGTGCCACGTGCTGCGCGCGGGGAAGGTCATCATCTCGAGGACCTCTGCTTGCCCTCCGCTCCTGAACCTGTGCCGCGTGTGCCAGCTCGCGTGTCACGATCGGGTCGCGCGACCCGCCTGCGACCTGAAGTGGTCGGGCGCCGCGAGGTGAACGGGCTCCGCAGTCGGGATCCAGATAAGGTGGAGGGCCGCGGTGCAGCCACGGCGCCCCACGCAGCTGCGCACGGTGGTCAGCAGAGGTGGTGCCTCGCGACTCCAGCTTCCCCCCACAGCGGGAGGACGCACCTTGAATCCAACGACTTGGCACCGAGGTCGTCCGGCATCCGCCTTGCAACCAGCTCCGCCATGGCAACCTGGCGCAGCCTGGCCCTGGCCCTACCCCTGGCGAGCATCGTGACGCTCGCGGCCTGCGCCAGCCGGGGACCCGACGTCGGCAGGACGGCCTCGACCCTCGACATCACGCAGTTCGTCCTGCCCTCGCTCTCCGTCGCCGCGCGCGCGAAGATCGTCCACAAGTACGACCTCCTCGATCCTGGCGACGTCGTCCCGCGCGGGCTCCTCGAGGACGCGATGCTCTACCTCGACGTGAACGGCACGCTGATCCCGAAGCAGGCGTACCTCGTCGTCGTCCAGCTGTCGCTCTACTCGGGCAAGGATCGCTTCTGGCTGGTCGACCTCGCCACCGGCGCGGTGGAGGGCCACAAGGTCGCGCACGGCGACGGGAGCGACCCGGACAACGACGGCTACGCGACGCTCTTCGGCAACGTCTCCGGCTCCCACAAGAGCTCGCTCGGCTTCGCGCTGACGGGCGAGATCGTCGACGGGACCCACCCGCACTCGATGATGGTCGACGGGCTCTCCCCCGACGGGAGCCCGAACGGCATGGCCAACACCAACATGCGCAGCCGCGAGATCATCGTGCACGAGGCGGCCTACGTCAGCGACAGCAACTCGGGCAAGCAGGGACGGAGCGAGGGGTGCTTCGCGCTCGACAGCGCGATCGAGCACGACCTGGTGGACAAGATCCACGACGGGAGCCTGCTCTACGCCGCGAGCTCGGCGCTCAACGCGCCGGTCGGGCGCGGCGCGTGCGGCGACGGGAGCTGCGAGGGCAAGGAGACCAGCGTCAGCTGCCCCGCCGACTGTGCGGGCGGAAAACCCGGCGCCGACGCGGGCAGCAGCCAGCCGCACCTCGACGCGGGCAGCGGCCAGCCCCAGCGCGACGCGGAGCTCCAGCCACGCCCCGACGCGGGCAGCGTCGGGCCGCGCGTCGACGCGGGCCACCCCGCGGGCCTCGGCGGGGGCGAGGAGGATCCGACCCTGACCGGAGGCTGCTCGGTGGGCGGCGGGGGCGACGCCGGCGCGGGCCTCCTCGTCGCGCTCGCCTGGCTCGGCTGGCGGCGGCGCGGCAGGAGGAGAGGCTCCCGCTCCCTGGTCTAGTAGGATCGGAGACGGCTGGCGGCGAGCAGCCGCGAGGCCGGTCACTCGAGACGCGCGGTGGCGCATGAAGCATCCACTGCGCCCCGGGAATCGAAGAGCTCCCCGCGGCGGAGGGCCGTGGCCAGCGGCCGCAACGCCTGGCACGGGCCGTGCCTCAAGGGCTCCCATGGCTCGCCTGCTTCTCGCTGTGGTCAGTCTGGGTCTTGTGGGGCTGTGCTCGGCGTCGCTCCGGGCGGAGCCAGCCTGGGTGCGCTCGCCCGAGGGCTACCTCCGGGATGTGCGGCGGGCCAGGCACCAGCGGGGGCTCGATGGTCGGGGCCTCTACGGCCGCGGCCTGCTGCGCACCATCGGGCGCAGCGAGGGCGCGCGGCGGTTGCTGCAGCCGCTGGTAGGGCCGCGCGAGCCCGAGGCGGTGGTCGAGCACTTCGGTCGCGACGGTGCGCACAGCATCTCCCTGGGCGACCAGGTGACCCTGGAGATGACGGTGGCCGGTGGGCAAGTGCAGCAGCTGGCGGTGCG
>JAKLHH010000237.1 GCA_022710245.1 Myxococcota bacterium | reverse complement strand
AGCCCGAAGTAGTGCTGGGGATCGCCGCGGCCGCGCACGACCTCGATGGTGAAGCCGTGCCGCCGCGCGGTGGCGAAGACGTCGACGCCGCAGGCCTCGAGCGAGGGGCGCGCCTCGTCGGGGTGACGGCAGCCCGCGTCGAAGGCGCAGGTGCGGCAGAGGAGGCAGGGCCCGGCTCCCAGCCCGAAGGCCTTGTAGCAGCCCGCGAGGAAGAGCTCGCGCTCGAGCGCGACCGCGATCGGCTTCGCCCGGTCGCGGGCAGCCTCGAAGAGGATCGCCTGCGCGTAGCTGTCGAGGAGCGCGCGGGTCTCGTCGGGACCTGGCGTGTGAGGCGGACACACCGAGCTCGAGGCCCAGCCGCCGCAGCCGAACTGGCACTTCCAGCGCACCCACGCGGCCGTCACCACGGTGGAGGGCGCGATCACCTTCGCCGCGCGCGCGCCGTGCTCCAGCGCGAGCGTGCAGAGCTGCCTCCGGGTCCAGGGCCGCCCGGGCCGCTCGCTTCTCCTCGGGGCGGTGCGGCTCACGGCCGACCGCGCCGCGGCCGGACCTCCAGCCAGATGAAGTTGCTGCTCACCTCGCCCTGCCAGGCGCCCTGCCCCTTCGCCTGGTAGACCGCGCGCAGGCGGTACCAGCCAGCCCGGGTCAGCGAGATCCGCTGTAGCCCGGAGCCCGGCGGGAACGCGCCGAGGCTCACCGTGTGCGCGCGCCCGGGAGCGAGCGCCACGCGGTCCGCTGGCCGCGGCGCCGGCAGCGCTCCGGGGGTCGCCTCGCTGCTCCCCGTCGAGGGGCCGTCCACGTGCAGCCGGACGTGCCGCCAGAGGAGCGCGTCCACCGCGACGGTGAGGGGCGCGGCGCCCGCGTTGCTCAAGGTCAGGCGCAGCGTCACCGGCGCGGCGCTGGTCCCGTCGGCCAGCATCTGGGTCTGCGCCGGCGAGGCGGCGAGCGCGAGGCGAAGGCCGGAGACGGGCGCGTCCGCCGGCTGCACCAGCACCGCGGCCTCGCCGCTGTCGAGCGTCAGTCCGTCGAGCTTGAAGCCGATCACCCGCGCGCGGTAGCGCCCCGCGGGCGGCTGGTGGTACCAGCGGTCGGGGTGGGCGGACGCGTGGAACCCGGAGAGCCCGTCGAGGCTGCCGAGCGGCAGCTCGGCGCCCGGCGCGAGGCAGCGCCGGCGCGGCGGCGGGGGCCAGCCCGGAGGGGGCGGCGACGGTGGCAGGAAGGTCGGCTGCCACTTGCCCCCGCGCTCGTCGAGGATCTCCCAGCTGACCCCGTGCGCGAGCACCACCGAGGGGACCAGCGCGCACTGCCGCGCGCGTGTGGCGTTCCTCAGCGCGAGCGTGAAGCGCCAGCCACCGCCCTGGGCGGTCTCGGCGACCGTGGGCGTGGAGGCGCTGAGCTCGAGTCGCAGCGCACCGGGCTTGAGCGCGGGCGCTGCGTGGAGCGGCGAGGTGAGGTGCAGGCCAAGGACGGCGAGGGCGAGGTCGCGGCGGCGCATGCCCCGTTATCTCACCCGCCGGCCTGCGCGTCGAGCGCCCGGGAGCGGCTCGTGCGAGCAGGGCTGGCTACTGGCCGCAGCTCCCGCCCGGCGCGGGCGCGCTGCTCGGTGGCGGCGCGGGCGGCAGGCTCTTGCAGGGGGAGAGCTCGGGGTTGTGCTTGCAGAGCTGCGCGCTGATCTCGGCGGCGGTCACGGCGTTGAAGAGGTGCCGGTTGTTCGCGAGCCAGGTCGGGCTGGCGTCGACGCCCAGGCTCGTCGTCAGCTTGTGCTCGGCGCGGAGCAGCGCCGCGCCCTCCTTGCGCACGCACTCCTCGATCTTCCGGGCCGCGATCGGCCCCGTCGCGCAGGTCCTCCAGTCGGCGTCCCCGGCGGCCTTCGCCCGGCAATAGAGGTACCTGAGGTGCAGGTCGCCCCGACGGTAGAGCTTGTTCGCGCAGAGCTGCCGCTGGTCCTCGGCCAGCTCGGCCTCGCCGTGCATCGAGGTGTAGCCGCCGCCCTGCGCCTCCCCGACGATGTAGTGGAGGTCGAAGGTGAGCTTGCCCTGGAAGGTCCGCAGCACCTCCTCCATGGCCAGGATGCCCTGCACCGCGTAGGGGCACTGCGACATGATGAAGACGTCTAGCCGCCTCTTGATCTCCTTGCGGCAGAGCGCGGCGGTGGAGCAGGTCGGGTCGGCGCAGTCGGCCTTGCCGTCAGCGTTGTCGTCGACGCCGTTGTCGCAGATCTCGGCCGTGGGATCGAAGCTCGCCGGGACGCGGAGCTGACGGTAGCGCCCGACCGCGCGCAGCCAGGGCCCCAGCGCGGCGTAGCTGTCGCTGCGCTCCACCGCGGGGTCGAGGAGGATGACCGGGAGCGCCTGCAGCTTGAGCTCCTGGTAGAGGCGCTTGCCCTCGACGGTGCCGTAGTCGAGCGCCCGCACCTTGAGCCGGGGGAGGAAGCGGTCGCGCAGGACCCTGACCAGCTCGTCGGTGGCGCAGCCGCGGCAGCGACGGTCGCCGAGCACGGTGGCGACGACCTCGGGCTCCACGGGCAACGCGCGGCAGCGCGCCGGCGGGTCACCGCTCAGCGCCCCGCAGAGCGCGCGCAGCAGCGCGACCGGCGAGCGGGCGCCCGGGTAGTCCTTGCCCCCGATGCGGATGGTCGGGCTGCCGCTCGCGCCCGCGGCCTGCGCGCGTCCCATCGACGCCTGCAGCAGGCTGCTGCCCTCGCCGCGCCAGCAGGCCTTGAGCGCGCCCTGATCGATCCCGGCCTCGGCCGCGCAGCGCTCCCACCCCCCGGGGATGGCGGCGAAGTCCCGCACGTGGCAGGTGACGAAGCGAAGGTAGCTCTCCGGCGCCGGCTTGAGCTTCTGCGCGCACAGCTGGAGCAGGTCGCCGTCCACCTCCGGCGCGCCGTGCATCGAGCTCGGCCGTCCGTCCTCGCCGGCCACGGCGATGTAGTCCACGCGCAGCTGGACGCGATCGCCCAGCAGGAGCGCCGCGGCGTACGCGGCGCGGAGGGCGTCGCCCGCGTAGGGGCACTTCGACATCACGTACAGCTCGAGGCTGACCCGAGCCGGCGCGGCTGGCTGCGCGCCCTTCGCCGTCGCCGGCACGCCCCCGACGGGCGGACGCGTCACGCGCGGCGCGCAATCGGCGAGCGCGAGGAGCAACAGGGCAGCGAGCCTGGAGCGACGCATGGGCACCTCCGGGTGCGGCGCGCATGATACGCGGGGCGAGGGGCCGTGCCCAGAGCAGGCAGCGCGCGGGACGTGCGCCCCGACGTCGCGGAGCGCCCGGGCTGCGGGCCCGACCAGGCCCGAGCACACGTTGACAGAACCTCTGGCGAGGCGGATCGTGGATCATCACCCACCGAAGGAGGTCCCCATGGCTCGCAAGCTGGTGCTCTGCCTGTTGCTCGTCCTCCCGCTCGCCTTCGCGGGCTGGGCAGCGCTCGCGCAGCCGCACCACCACCGCCATAACCGTCACCGCCAGCACGAGTGCCAGCGGCAGTGCCGGGAGAACGCGCGCGTCTGCCGCGACACCTGCCGCGGCCGGCCGGGACATCACCACCGCCACTGCCACGAGCGCTGCGGGCGCCACGAGCAGCGCTGCTTCGAGGGTTGCCGCTAGAGGGTCGAACCGCGCTTGAACGGGCGCGCGGACGGGATACTCCACCGTGCTGCTCGCGGTCTTCATCGGCCTCCAGGCCTCCGGCAAGTCGGCCTTCTACCAGGAGCGCTTCCAGCACACGCACCTCCGCCTGAGCCTCGACCTGCTGCGCACGCGGCATCGCGAGCGCCTGCTCTTCGAGGCCGGTCTCCTGGCGAGGTAGGCACCGAGGCGCGTCCCCGTCCCGGCCATCCACGCCACCCGCCGGAAGCTCGAGCCACCCACGCGCGAGGAGGGCTTCGACCAGCTGTGGTGCGTGCGGCTCCTCGAGGAGACCCACACGTTCGAGGTGCAGGAGTGGCCCGAGCCGGCAGGCGCCGGCCCGCCGGCGACACCTGACCCCGTCTGAGAGGTCGCCTGGGGCGCACGGTCCCAGCCCGCCCCCTCCGCCGTCACGCCGCCCGGACCGGATTCTCCAGCCGCATCGCGCCGCTGCTCCGCCCCGGCGATACGGGCGCGCCCTCGGCCCTGGCACTGCCGTTGCACAGCACGGGTGCGTGCGTGCGGCGCGTCTACTCCTGGTGCTGCTCCTCGCGGGCTGCGACGGCCAGGGCGCCGACCCGCTGCGCCTGGAGCGGCCCATCTACAACGGCGTCGTCGACCCTGGGCACCCCGCCGTCGGCATGCTGACCAACATCTTCTGCACCGCGACCCTGGTGGGCCCGCGCACCGCCCTCACCGCCGCGCACTGCCTGCACGACCCTGGCCCCTACGCCCTCCGCCTCGGCGAGACGGACCACCCGGCCGCGAAGGTCATCCCTCACCCCGACTGGAAGACCGTCGAGGGGCCGCTCCCCGAGCTGAAGCAGGCTGACTGGAAGTACAGCGTGAACGACATCGGCGTGCTGATCCTCGCGGAGCCCGTGCAGGACGTCGCGCCGCTGCGGCTGGCGAGGCTGACGCCGAGCGTCGGCGAGACGGTGACCCTGGTCGGCTTCGGGGTGACCGGGGACGGCAGCAGCGGCAAGCACATGGTGGACAACACGGTCGGCTGCGTCGGCGACGGCTTCGTGCTCTTCGGCACCATCGGCGGGCTGACCGGAGGCGACGGCTCCACCTGCACCGGCGACTCCGGCGGCCCGGCGCTGGTCGTCGAGGCGGGTGAGGAGCGCGTCCTCGCTGTCCACTCGATGGCGGTCTGCGGCAAGTACACGCAGTGCACGCGCGTCGCCCCCTACCTCGACTGGCTGGCGCAGCAAGCAGCCGGCGACCTGGCGCCCGATCCGGCGCCGCTCGCGGTCGCCTTCACGGCGACCTACACCAGCCCGGCGCCGCCCGCCGCGCAGACGCCGCCGGCGCAGACGCCGCCCGCCGCGCAGACGCCGTCAGCGAACAGCCCCTCCCCTGCGGGCTGCAGCGCGGGCAGCGCGGGCCGTGAGCCCGCGGCGCCTCTCGCAGGGCTCGCGCTCGTCCTCGCCTCCCTCGCCGTCCTCGCGCGCGTCGCGCGCAGGCGGTGCCGCTCGCCTCACGGCTCGTCGTAGGCTCGCCGCAGCGCCGCCACGTCGAGCTTGCGCATCTGCAGCATCGCGCGCATGACGCTCTGCGAGCGCCGCGGGTCAGGGTCCGCGAGGAGCTCGGGGAGGATCGTGGGCACGACCTGCCAGGAGAGGCCGTAGCGATCCTTGAGCCAGCCGCACGGGCCTTGCTCGCCGCCGCCGGCCGAGAGCGAGTCCCAGGACCAGTCCACCTCCTCCTGCGTCTTGCAGGCGATGGAGAAGGACACGGCCTCCGTGAACTTGAACTGCGGCCCGCCGTTCAGCGCCACGAGCTGCTGGCCGTCGAGCTCGAAGAGCACGGTGAGCACGCTGCCCGCTGGCCCGGGGCCCGCCTCGCCGTAGCGCGTGACGCCGAGGATCCGCGAGCGCTCCTTGAAGACGGAGACGTAGAAGCGCGCGGCCTCCTCGGCCTGGCCGTCGAACCAGAGGAACGGCGTGATCCGCTGCGACGGCGTGGCCCGCTGCGACGGAGTCATCGTCCGCGCTCCTTCTGCTGCTCGACCTGCGCCCGCTGCCGATCCTCCTGCTCCCGCAGCTCCGGCGTCAGGGCCGCGCCGAGGTCCTCGCTCTCCATGATCTGGCGCAGCTCGATCTCGGCCCCGACCGGGAACGGAGCGCGCTTGAGCCACTGCACCGCCTCGTCCATGGAGCGCACCTGCCAGATCCAGAACCCCGCGACCAGCTCCCGCGCGCTCGCGAAGGGCCCCTCGCGGACGACGGCCCCGTCCCCGGAGAAGCGCACCCGCTTGCCGCGCGAGCTCGGCTGGAGCCCCTCGCCGGCGATCATCACGCGCGCCTCGACGAGCTCCTCGTTGAACCCTATCATCGCCGCGAGCTCCTCCTGCGACGGGAGCTGCCCCGCCTCGGTGGCCTCGGTGGCCTTGATCAGCACCAGCACACGCACGCGCTCACCTCCTTCCCTCCCAGGAAGGATGACAGCTCCGCTGGTGCAGTCCACCGATGCGGCGGTCCGCCGACGTCCCTCTCTCCGCATCGGGCCGGTCGGACCTGGCGCGGGCGTCACCGCCAGGTGTCACCGCGACGGGCGTCACCGGCGCGTGCGGGCCACCCGGTCGCGTCGCTTCACAGGCGGCCGCGGCGACGCTACAGTCGAGGCATGTACCGCGACGAGAAGGAGGCGGCGCTCGAGCGCGCGGCGGCAGCTGAGCGCCGGGCAGCGGACGCGGAGCGCGAGGCGGCGGCCAAGGACGCGGAGATCGCCGCGCTGAAGCAGGAGCTCGCGTCGCAGGCGCCGGAGGTCGCGCGCCTCAGGCGCGAGGAGCAGCAGCGCGAGCAGGAGCAGCGCAGGAAGCAGAAGCGCGCCCGGCGGGAGGAGCGCGAGGGCGCCGCAGAGCACCCGGGCCGCCTCCGGCGCTGGGGCATCGGCGTCGGGATCGCCATCGCCGTAGCGGGCCTCCCCGCCCTCGCCATCCTCGGCGAGTCGCGCTGCGACCTCCACCGCGCGCAGCACGCGCCGGCGCGCCTGGTCGAGCTCCAGCCCGTGCGCCTGGAGGGCGGCGCGACCGCCCTCCTCTTCGTCGGCAGCGTGGACCTGGGCGACGGTCACGCCACGCGCCTCGACCTCCTCGAGCCCGCCAGCGGCCGCCGGCTCGCCCGCGCCGCGCTGCCGCGCGAGGAGCAGGACAGCCACCTCCTCGCCGCGTCGCCTGGCCGCCTCTGGCAGGGCTGGCGCAAGGGCCTGCAGCTGCGGCAGACTCCGGAGCTCCAGATCGTGGCGAGCTGGAGCGAGCTCACGCGGCGGATCCCCGCGCTCGCCGCGGGGCTCCACGGCCACGTGGAGGTGGACGGAGCCAGCGGCGCGGCCATCGTGCAGACCAACGGCGGCGACCAGCTGCTCGTCGATCCGGTCGCGCTCACCGCGCGGCCCTTCAGCTACCGCCGCGAGGTGGTGGCGGTGGAGAGCTCCCTCGGCGGCGGGCGCCTGCTCCTGGACGCCGTGAAGGCGACCCGCTTCCCGACCCCGGTGGACGCGTCGCGGTTCTACCAGGGCCCGAACTTCGTGCACCTGCACTCGGCCGAGGCGTACACCCGCTCGCCGGCGCAGCGCGAGGCCTGGCGCGCGATCCCGCGCCTGCGGACCCTCGGCACCTCGCAGTACGGCACGACCAGCGGCTATGCCACCCCGGAGGACGCGTACTACTCGTTCGCCGGCCGGCCGCGAGCCTCGCTGCAGCTCCGGCCGCGGCGGCAGTATCGGGAGGCGCCGCTGCCGGGCGCCGACGAGCTCCTGGCCCCGGAGCTCGTCGTCGCTCTCGGCGGAGGGAGCGCCTTGCTGTTCCCCGGCGGCGCCGGCTTCCTGGTCGGGCACAAGGACTCGCTGGACTCCCAGCGCTCCAGCCTGCTCCTCAGCCGCATGACCCCTGACGGCAAGCGGCAGTGGACCCTGCAGGAGGGCTGGGGCACGGTGAAGCCGGCGCACCTGGCGGGGGAGCTCGTCGTCATCCCCGTCGAGACACGCGGCCACGACGCCGGCAGCGTCGTCCTCGGCGTGCGCTGGCGCGACGGCGCCGTGGCCTGGCGCTACCCGCTCTGACCCGATCCGAGACGGGCGCCGGTCGACTGAGCTGCTACGCTCTCGGGATGGGCCGGCTGATCCTCTTCACCGAGCTGACGCGCGACTGGGCGGCGCCCCTCCTCGAGCGCGAGCTCGCGGGCCTGCCCGCGGAGCCGCGCTTCTTCTCCGAGCCGCTCGCCGCGGCGCTGGACCAGCTCGGCCCGCGCGCCGAGGAGGTCGAGGCGGTCTCCCTCTTCCTCGCGCGGCTCGCGCCGCAGGCGCTCGACCGGCTCCCCGGCCTGCGGCTGATCGCCACGCGCTCGACGGGCTTCGATCACCTCCCGCTCGAGGAGACCCGGCGCCGCGGCATCATGGTCTGCAACGTGCCGGCCTACGGCGACAACACGGTGGCCGAGCACACCTTCGCGCTGATCCTCAGCCTCTCGCGCAAGCTGCGGCAGACCTACGATCGGGTGCGCCGGGAGGAGTTCAACCTGGTCGAGCTCGAGGGGTTCGACCTGCGCGGCAAGACGCTCGGCGTCGTCGGCAGCGGGCACATCGGGCTGCGCGTGGCGCAGATCGCCCGCGGCTTCTCGATGCGCGTCCTGGTCTACGACCCGCGCCAGCAGCCGCTGCTCGCCGACGTGCTCGGCTTCGAGTACCGGCCGCTGGAGGAGCTGCTCCGCGGCTCGGACATCGTCACCCTGCACGCGCCCCACACCCCCGAGACGCACCACCTGATCAACGCGCGCACGCTGGGCCTGATGCGGCGCGGGGCGCTGCTCATCAACACCGCCCGCGGCGCGCTGGTGGAGAGCGAGGCGCTCGCGCAGGCCCTCCGCTCGGGTCACCTCGCAGGCGCGGGCCTCGACGTCCTCGAGCAGGAGTCGACCATCCTCGACGAGGACCAGATCCGGGCCGGCCTCCGCGACAGCGACACGATGCGCGCCACGGTCCTCAACCACATCCTGCTCGGCATGGAGAGCGTCGTCTTCACGCCGCACCTCGCCTTCAACTCGCGCGAGGCGAACGAGCGCATCTTCCTCACCACGGCGGAGAACCTGCGCGCGTTCTACGCGGGGGCGCCGATCAACGTCGTGGCGTGACGCGGGGACCGGGCTGGCCGGTCTCCGGGAGACCAAATGACCGAGCACGATTCCCGATCCGACGACAAGACTCGAAGCAGCAATGAGGCGGGGCGTGGGGCGCCGCGGGAGTCAGTGGTAGAAGGGTTGTTGAGAAAGAAGTTGGGGACGCCTCGAATTTTGACTTGATGGTCAAAACACACTGGAGGTCGTCCCCATGAAG
>JAKLHH010000236.1 GCA_022710245.1 Myxococcota bacterium | reverse complement strand
TCCTCGCGGAGCTCGACCGGGTCGGGCGGGAGGTCGACGCGGAGCGGAGGCTCGCTCGCCAGGGGCAGAGCCGCCGCGGGCTGCAGGTCACGCCGGTCCCGGCCTCGCAGCCGGCGGAGTAGGCCCTGCGCCACGGCAGCGCAGCGCGGGCTCGCCCGCAGCAGGACCCGGGTCGGGGGGGCAGAGCGCAACCCGCCGTCCTCACGGGGCGGCGGTGCCGGCCCGGGGCCAGGATTGGCGCCCGGCCGCTGTTTGTAGTACCAACAGAGGCATGGCACCCGAAAAGATCGAGTTCCAGCAGCTGGCCTCCCTGCGCGCCGCCTCGCAGCGGCTCTCCCAGTTCCTGCGCGACTCCCTCGCCGAGTACCTGCAGACGCTCGCGCCGCTGCTCACGGCCGAGAAGGTGCTGGGAGCGCACCTCGAGGGCGTCCCGGCGGGCCGCGTGAGCGGCGCCGACGAGAGCTACGCGCTGATCGGGCAGCAGTTCTCCAAGCTGTGCCGCGAGTTCTTCAGCCTCTCGGCCAACATGCCCTCGCCGGTGCCGAAGATCAGCCCGAAGCTCAAGCTCTACCCGTGGGAGTACACGCATGACCTGGGCGGGGCGCGGGTGGCGGTCACCTCGCCGGTGGCCTGGGTCGTCGCCTACGACCACACCTTCGACCTCTCGAGCCTGCTCCGCTGCGCGGCCGCCCGCGAGAAGCCGGAGCCGGACGACGTGAAGACGCTGGTGCTCAACACGCTCACCATGCAGGTGGCCATCAGCCGTCAGCGCGGTATCCGGCGCCTGCTCCACGACCTGCGCTTCGAGATCGAGGAGCGCACCTCGCCGGTCGCGGGGAGCCTTCCGTTCGTCGTCCTGCGCTCGACGCTCGAGTCCTTCCGCCCGCAGGATGAGCTGATCCAGACCGTCATCCAGCTCTCGGGCCGGCCGGTCTTCGAGGAGCTGATCGACCCCACGGCGATCGACCGCGTCGCTGACCCGCTGCTGCTGAAGCTCAAGGAGCTCACCGCAGAACCCTCCCGCTAGGCGTCCCCGCCGCTGGAGGCTCCCGCCGCTCCAAAGACTACTTGCCAGGCCGCCCGAGGTGTCGCATCCCTGCCTCATCGGTGCAGCCCAGCCGGAGGGTGAGATGACCGAGGCCGCCCGTTTTCTCGAGCTCGCCGCCACCATCCACGACCTGCAGGAGGCCAAGGGGGTCCTCGAGTGGGACCAGCAGGTGCTGATGCCTCCGAAGGGGATCGAGCAGCGGGGCCACCAGCTCGCCGCGCTGGCCGCCGTGCTGCACGAGCGCGTCTGCGATCCGCGCTACGGGGAGCTGATCGAGCAGCTCGCGGCGCGCACGGATCTCGACGAGCTGCTGGTCGCCGACGTCCGCGAGGCGCGGCGCGTCCGCGAGCGCGCGGTCAAGATCCCGGGCAGCCTGGTCGCCGAGCACGCCCAGGCGTGCGCCCACGCGCAGGCGGCGTGGGAGAAGGCCCGCGCCGGCGACGCCTTCGCGGCGTTTCGCCCGCACCTCACGCGCGTCCTCGACCTCACCCGCGCGCTCGCCCGCTGCGTGGCGAGCGATGGCGAATCGCTCTACGACGCTCTCCTCGACGACTACGAGCCGGGCATGCGCGCCGCGGAGCTGGAGGCGCTCTTCTCCTCGCTGCGTCCCCGCATCGCGGGCCTCCTCGACCGGGTGCGCGGCGCGCCGGCCCCGGACGACACCATGCTGCGCCGGGGCTACCCGCGCGCCGGGCAGGCGGCGCTCTGCCGCGTCCTCGTCGGCCAGATCGGCTTCGACCTCGAGGCCGGGCGGCTCGACATCTCCGCGCACCCCTTCACGGCGGGGAGCCTGCGCGACGTGCGCATCACCAACCGCTACGACGAGCACAACCTCGCGGTGGCCGTCTCCGGCGCGCTGCACGAGGCCGGGCACGGGCTCTACGAGCAGGGGCTCGACCCCGCCCGCCACCGGCGGCCCGCCGGCGGCGCCTGCTCGCTGGGGATGCACGAGTCGCAGTCCCGCTTCTGGGAGAACATGATCGGCCGCTCGCTCGCCTTCTGGCGGCACGCGACCCCGCTGGTGCAGAGCGCCTTCCCGGAGGTCGACGACGGCCTCCAGCCCGAGCAGCTCTTCCGCGCGATGAACCTGGTCCGTCCCTCGCTGATCCGCGTCGACGCCGACGAGCTCACCTACAACCTGCACATCATCCTGCGCTACGAGCTCGAGCGCGCGCTCCTCGAGGAGAGGCTCTCGCCCGCGGACCTGCCCGGCGCGTGGCGCGAGCGCATGCGGCGCGACCTCGGCGTCTCGCCCGACGACGACCGCCAGGGGGCGCTGCAGGACATCCACTGGGCGGCGGGGCTGATCGGCTACTTCCCCACCTACACCCTCGGCAACCTCTACGCCGCGCAGCTCCGCCAGGCGCTGCTCAGGGACCTGCCCGACCTCGACCTTCGCGTGGAGCGCGGGGAGCTCCTCGGGATCCGCGAGTGGCTGCGGGTGAAGGTCCACACGCGCGGCTCGCTGCTCCGCGCGGGCGACGTCTGCCGGGAGGTGACCGGGGCGCCGATCAGCGTCGAGCCGCTGCTCGGCTACCTGGAGGAGAAGTACCGGGTGGTGTACGGGATCTGAGGACGTACGGGAGCTGAGGCCGGGGCAGGGCGCTCGCGGCCGCTACTCGCGCTGCCGCTCGATCCAGCAGAAGCAGTCAGGCTGCGCGAGGCGCTCGTGGAGGCCGCCGCCGAGGCACTGCGCCCACCACATGCAGTCCTGGCAGACGCCCTCCTTGCGCCACGACATGTCGCGGAACTTCTTGAACTCGTTCCGCCAGATCTCTGAGAAGCGCCGCTCCAGCGCGTTGCCCTGCGCCCAGGAGCGCGGCAGCGACGGGCAGGCGCTCACCTCGCCGTTGCAGAGGATCGAGGCGACCGCGAGCCCGGCGAAGCACTGGCCGTCGCCGGGGCGCACGGTGTGCTCGCGCCTGACGCCGAGGAAGCCGCCGCAGGAGAAGCGGACGTCGAAGGGATCGCCCTCGGCGGCGAGCTCCTGCCGCCTGACGTCAATGAAGTCGAGGAGCTGGTTGATCTGCGCGGGCTCGAGCCACATCTCGGGGTTCTTGTCGCCGGCGACGCGGCCCATGCGGTCGATGGTGATCAGGCGCCAGTTGTTCGCGCCCGCGTCGCGCACCGCCCGCTCCACCTCGCGCAGCCGCCCCACGTTGGCCGGACGTACGCAGGTGATCGCCTCGACCAGCGGGATGCCGGCCTCGCGCGCCGCGGTGATGCCGGCGACGGTCCTGGCGAAGCTCCCCTCGCCGCGGACCACGTCGTGGATCTCGGGCGGCCCGTCGACGCTGATCGAGATGGTGCTCATGCCGGCGTCGATGAGCTTCAGCGCGCGGTCGTGGTTGAGGATGGTGGCGTTGCTGACGATGCCGGTCAGCATGCCGAGCTGGTTCATGCGCTTCATGATCTGGAAGAGGTCGGCGCGCATGAGCGGCTCGCCGCCAGTGATCGCCACCGCCATCCGCCGGGTGTCGAAGTCCTCGGCGATGGTGTCGAGGATGCCGAGCATCTCGTCGGTGGTGAGCTCGCGGAGCGGCGTGGTGTTGTCGCAGCTGGAGCCGCAGTGGGTGCACTTCAGGTTGCAGCGGAGCGTGCACTCCCAGAAGAGGTAGGTGAGGTCGGGCTCCGCGATCAGCGCGTTGCGACGGACCGCGTCGCGCTGCACCGCCATCAACGCGGGCAGGTCGCCGAAGCTGATGTCCCCTGGATCGTCGTGGCCGCGGGTCATGACTCGCTCCCTCGCGCCAGGCGGCGCGTGCGTGAGGTCTCTCGTGGAGGATCAGCTCATCAGAGCCGCGATACTAGCACGCGCCCTGGTGAGGCCACCATCAGGCGTGTCGCATGGCCCCCCGGCCTGGCGCGGCGAGCAGCCACACCGTGGAGAGCGCACCCACGCGCATTCGCGGCCGGAGGGTCGAGGATCGCTGAGGCCCGGCGGTGGCCCTCATCTTGCTACGGAGAGCCGGTATGGGGCGCCGACAATACACCACCGCGCAGGAGGCCGCTGGACGGCCTCGGCTACAGCGTCACCGGCATCTTGATGCCGTACTTGGCGACGACCACCGGCGGCTTGATGCCGTACTTGGCGACGACCACCGGCGGCTTGACGCCGTACTTGGCGACGACCACCGGCGGCTTAACCGGGTTCGGCTTGATGCCGTACTTGAGGACGGGGCTCGGCTTGATGCCGTACTTCGGGGTGATCGGAGCCGGCTTCACCCCGTACTTCGGCGTGATGGGACCGGGCTTGATGCCGTACTTGACGGCGATCGTGCCCGCGCCTGGCTTGAGGCCGTGGCGGCGGTAGTAGTCGCCGCCCTTGCTGGCGGAGGCATCGGTCGCGAACAGCATCATGCCGCCCGCTGCCAGGAGGCTGGCCGCCGAGGCGATCAGGTTCGACAGGAACGACCGACGGGAATCTTTCTCGAACATGGCTTCCTCCACTCTCAAGGACGGTAATCCGTCTGCTGGTTATCTCTGCGCCTCGCCGGGCTCGAGCCTCGTCGCGGCGTCGCTTCCTGTGTTGCCCCCCCGCGGACGAGACCTGCTAGAGCAACTCGCTTGCCAGGACGACGAAGCCGATGGAGCCACGGCATTCCGGGGACTTGGGGGGCGTCGGACGATTGTCTGCAGGGGCGGCTAGCCAGCGCCACGCCCGATCCTCGCCGAAAACGAGAGAGCGAGCCCGCCAGGTCCAGCTCACGTTGACCGTGGCACCAGGATCCTGCGATCGTCAGCAGCGTCGCCTGGCTGCTGTTGCGCCGCTAACCGTCAGTCCCTCCAGGGTCAGCGAGGCGGACCCGCCCCGAGCTCCCCGCGTCAGGAGGAGCCTGCCCGCGCGGTGCACGCGTAGCAGTGCTCGCCGAGGACGATCGACGTCGGCGGCCAGCCACGCTCGCGCAGCTCGTGGATGGTGCGGGGCGCACCGGCGGCGAGCGGGAGCCCGAGCGCGCGGTTGAACTCGCAGTCGTGCAGCGTGCCGTCGTGGCTCACCGCCAGGGTCTCCCGGCACTCGAGCTGCTCCAGCGAGCGCGGGTTGAAGAGCTGGCGCAGCCGCGCCTCGTAGGCGTCCAGGCGGCCCGCGCGCCGGAGCTCGTCGCGCAGGCGGCCGATCGGCACGTTGGTCATCACGTGCAGGCGGTCGAAGCGGAGGCCGTGGTCGCGGCCGAGCTGCTCGCGGAAGCGCGCCTCGAGGGCGGGCTGCGGCGGGGGGAGCTGGTCGGCCGGCGGGTTGTAGACCAGCGTGGGCGTCGCCGCGCCCGCGCCGAACCCCTCCTCGTTCAGCCGCCGGAGCTGCTCGAGGCTCCCGGCGAAGACCCCCTCGCCGCGCTGCGCGTCGACCTCGTCCGCGGAGAGGCCGGGGAGGGAGGCGATCACCTCGGCGCCGAGCTCGCGGAGCAGGGGCAGCAGCCGCGGCGGCGCGCCCTCGAGCGAGGTCAGGTTGGTACGGAAGAGGAGCGTGCGCTCGAGCGGGCGCAGGGCCTCGAGGTACCAGAGGAGCTCGGGGACCCGCGCCGTGTCGCCGCCGCTGAGATCGACCGTCGCCAGGCGCGGCTCGCGCGCCAGCACGACGAGGGTGTCCTCGAGGACGGCGCGGCTCACCGTCGGGGCGTCCGGGCCGCCCGAGGCGTGGCAGTGCCGGCAGGTCTGGTTGCAGCGGTCACCGAGGTTGAGCTGCAGCACGCGGGGCGCGCGCTTGACGAGCCCTGCCGCCCCGACGCGGTCGACGAAGCGCACCGCCCCCGTCGCCGCGGCGGCGCCTGCCAGCGCGCGTCCGGCGGCGAGGACCGTCTCGGGGCTGCGCGCCCGGACCTCGGCGGGCTCCGCCAGCAGGCGCCGCAGGTCCTCCACCGTGTCGAGATCGTAGGAGCCGGGCAGCAGCCAGACGAGCCGCGCGCCGGCGCGCTCGGCGGCGGCGGCGAGCCCCGCGTCGAGCCGGTCGCTCTCCCAGGGGAGCTCGCGCAGGGGCACGCTCGCGGGCAGCGCCAGGCCGAGCAGCGTCAGGCCGCCGTCCTCGGCGGGGCTGGCCACCAGCGCGGCGCCCGCCTCGAGCTGGGCCGCGGCCTCCTCGATCCTCGCCGCGCCGAGGTGCGGCGTGTCGCTGGCGATGACGAGCACCGCGCGCGCGCCGGCGGCGGCCATCTGCTCGAGGACCTCCGCGAGGCGCTCGCCGAGCCCCTCGCCCCGCTGCGGCCAGACGCGGGTCGCCCCGTCGAGCCAGCCCGCTCCGTCGGTGGCGAGGTGCGCGGGGCGCGAGAGCGAGCGCAGCGCGGCCCAGGTGTCGCGCGCCATGGCGGCGTGCAGCTCGCACGCGGCCTCGGCGCCGAGCGCGCGGGCGAGCCGGGTCTTCACGCGGCCAGCCTCGGGGCGCCGCGCGAGGAGGAGCAGCTCGACCGGGCGCGGCCCCTTCGCCGCGGCCGGGGCGCGCCCGCGCTTGCCCCGCATGAACGCCGCGGCCGTGGGGGCCGCCGGCTGGCCGCGGTGGAAGGCCCAGAGCAGCTGGCAGCAGCCCCAGACGAACCGCGGCAGCCCCACCGCGTCCGCGCGACGGCTGGAGGTGATCACCGTCGGGGTCAGCAGCGTGACCGCCTGGCCGGCGCGGCGCAGGCGGCCCGCCAGCTCGAGGTCCTCGAGGAGGTCGAGCTCGCGAAAGCCCCCGAGCTCCTCGAAGAGGTCCCGGTCGAGGAACATGGCGCGGTCGCCGAAGAGATCGCCGGTGAGCTCGCAGTAGCGATCGCCGAGCCAGCCGGCGAGCCGGTAGTCCCAGCGCGCCCGGTCGAACCGCATGCGGAAGGCGCCGGCGCGCGCGCCGCGGGCTGCGGCGCGGCGGAGGGCCGCCAGCGCCCCCGGGGGGAGCCGCGAGTCGGCGTGCAGGAAGAGGAGGACCTCGCCGCGCGCGGCCCTGGCGCCGGAGTTGAGCTGCCGGGCGCGACCGGGGGGGCAGGAGAGCACGGCGGCGCCCGCGGCGCGCGCCAGCTCCGTGGTGCGATCCCTGCTGCCGCCGTCGACGACGATCACCTCCAGCGGTCCGGCCTGGGCCGCGACGCTGGCGAGGCAGCCCGGGAGGGCCTCCTCCTCCTCCAGCGCGGGGATGATCACCGAGATCAGCGCGGGCGTCACCCGCTGACCTTGGCCGAGGTCGAGCGGCGGGTCAAGGCGCGGTCGCGGCCGAGCTCGCTCCGGCCTCGAGCTGCGTCGCCAGCCGGCGGTTCTGCTCGCGGCGCTCGGTGGCGAACGCGCGGTACTCGCGGCCCAGCCCGCGCAGCGTCCCGAGGAGGGTCTGGGAGCGGTCGGACCGCAGCTCGTGCTGGCGCCACGCGATCAGCCCCACCTCGATCGGGGTCTCGACCACCTGCTTGATCACGAAGGCGGCGGCCGGGTTGACCCCGAGGCCGACCATCGCGGGCAGCGCGACGTAGCCCGCTGCCATGGTGCCGATCCCGGCGCCGGTCAAGAAGACCGGGTCCTCCCTGAACTTCTTCACCGCGTAGCTGCTGAGCGTGAGCGGGCTCAGCAGGCGCGCCTTCTCGAACGTGGGGACCAGCGTGGTCGGCAGGGACGCCTGCACGCGGTCCGCGAGCTGGGTGCAGCGCGCGGCGGTCGCGCAGAGGCGGGAGTCGATCGCCTGCTGGACCTTCGGCGGCAGGCGGACCTTGCTCATCAGGGTCGCGAGCTTCGCGCCCAGACCGGGCCTGGCGGAGGAGAGAGCGGCAGGGGAGACAGGCTGCGGGGCTGCGTGCGCCTGGGCAGAGAGGTAGATGAGCACTGCTGCGGCCAGGCAGGGCCGGACAAGGGAGTTCTTCATTGCTGTCTCTGGTTTGCAGGAAGCGCGCCGGGCCACGGCGGGGCGCCCGCTAACGATCTCGGCCCGTTGGACGATTGGCCGGACCTCTACTGATGGTGGAACCGGAGTGGTCTCTGATTATCGGTTCGTCGGGCCGTCGCAAAGGTCATCTGCGTAAGCTGGACTGATGTTTTTTCCCGCGCCTCGATCCGCTTTGGGCCTTGCAGAGGAGAGGCGGGTAGGTGTATGTGTCAAAACCCCACACTGAGGGGACGAACATGGGAGCCCATATGAGAGCCGCTGCTGTCGCGATTTGCCTCTTCACCCTCGTCGGTACTGCTCACGCCACCGTGGACGTGGTGATCAACACGACCATCGTCTACCAGCACCCGCAGCTCGAGGCGTACTGCTACCAGCAGATGCCGGTGGCCGCCTCCGTCGGGATCCCCGGCGCCGTGCTCCTCGACGCCGCGCTCGCGCCGAGCTTCGCCTACCGCAACATGCCGCTCACCTACTGCCCGGCGCCGAACTACTCGCAGATCGGCGGGCTCTGCTACGCGAACCTCAACGAGATCTCGCGTGGCAAGCCGATCAAGCACAACTACAAGCTCGACAGCTACCTCGCCGACGGGACCTACGAGTACCGCGCCGAGCTCGACGTGACGGCGCTCGCGACCTTCAACGGCACCACCACCGCCGGCCGCCAGAAGACCGTCAAGCAGGCGAAGATGGCGCTCCTCGCCGCGGCGAAGATCTCGTCCAGCATCGGCAGCGGCCGCTACCGCCTCTTCCTCACCTTCAAGGGGCTGCCGTCGCAGACTAGCCTGACGGGCAAGGTGCTGCCGGCGACGACCACCTGGCCCTATACCGCGGGCAGCCAGCTGCTCCTCGACATCCAGAAGGAGATCATCTCGGCGGCGTGCCCGGCGAGCGGCAAGACCGACACGATCAGCGACTCCGTCCCCGAGCCCTCCGTCGACGAGGCGGCCGGCTGCAGCATGGGCTACGCCGCGCGCCGCGCGGTGGTCCCGGCCTCGCTCGCCCTCCTCGCCCTCGGCTGCGTCTTCGTGGTGGTCTTCCGGCGCTCCACGCGCCGCGGCTAGCCAGCCCGCCCCCCCCGGCCCCCCCCCG
>JAKLHH010000235.1 GCA_022710245.1 Myxococcota bacterium | reverse complement strand
AGCCCGAGGTGGGCCTGCTCGATCTTCGCGTCCGGCTCGTCGCCGAGAAAGAGGAGCAGCCTGCCGGCCCGCAGCCAGAGCGCCTGCTGGTGGGTGCCCTCCGCCGGGCCCAGCCGTCCCAGCGCGTGCCCCTCGAGATCGTGGACCTGCGCGACGGGCGAGGTGGCGCCGAGCAGGATGACACGAGCGGCGCCCCGGTGGTCGAGGAGGAGCGGCTCGACCAACATCGGCGCGGTGGGGCGCTGGTGCTTCGGGGGCAGCGTGCTCGCCGTCAGCGCGGGGAGCGCGAGGAAGGGGAGCACGAGGAGGAGCCCGGCGCGGGACCTGCGGCCGCTCGGCTGTGCCAGCTCGCTGGGCGTGCTCGTCACGCCTCCACTGTCACACGATCGCCGCGCCCGCGCCACCTCGGGGCGAGGCCATGGGGGCGCGCGTGCTGGTGTCCTGCCACTGCAGAGGCCCGCACGCCGTCTCGTCGACGGAGCAAGAGGTGACCGTTCAAGAGCCCGGCCTGGCGCTCGAGAGCCTGTACAGCCCGGGAGCTTTCGACGATCATGACCCAACCGGAGGGTACGTTGCGCTCGTTCAAGGATCGCGTCGTCGTCATCACGGGCTCCGCGTCCGGCATCGGCCGCGCCACCGCCGCCGCCTTCGCCCGCGAGGGGGCCCGCCTGCACCTGGTCGATCTCAACGCGCCCGCGCTCGAGGCTGCCGCGGCGGAGCTGGGCGGCGTCCCGCACCTGGTCGACTGCGCCGATCACTCCGCCGTCGAGGCCCTGGCGCAGGCGATCTACGACCGGGAGGGCCGCGTCGACGTGCTCCACAACAACGCGGGCGTGGTCAGCGCCGGCGCCGTCGAGCGCACCTCGATCGAGGACTGGCGCTGGGTGCTCGGCTGCAACCTGTGGAGCGTGATCAACGGCGTCACCGCCTTCATCCCGCGGATGATCGCGCAGGGCGGCGGAGGTCACCTCGTCAACACCGCCTCGATGGCTGGGCTGATCGGGCTGCCCCGCGTGGCCGCCTACTGCGCGAGCAAGTTCGCCGTCGTGGGGCTCACCGAGTCCCTGGCCGCCGAGCTGCCGGGCCGCGGCATCGGCGTCACGCTGGTCTGCCCCGGCACCATCCGCACCAACCTCTTCCGCGCCGGCCACATCGACCTGCCGGAGAGCGCACACGAGAGGCTCGACCAGCTGATGCGGCGCTGGGCGCCGGGGCCCGAGCGGCTGGCAGAGCGCATCGTCGAGGCGGTGCGGCGGAAGCAGGGCCTGGTCGTGAGCGGTCCCGAGCTGATCCCGCTCTGGCTCCTCAAGCGAGCCACCACCTCGGGCTACCTCGGGCTCAGCAGGCTGGTCACCACCACGCTGCTGGGGAGGGTCCCGACCTCCGACGGGACGCCGCTCGCCCCGGTCTGATCGCGGGAGAGGAACCATGTCGACCCTGCGCTCGCTCCGACTCCTCACGCTGGCCGCCGCGCTCGCGCTGGTCGGCTGCCTCCTGCAGCCGTGCGGCAAGACCGTCGAGAAGACCCGCGAGAGCAAGGGCGGATGGGACCTCGTCGTCGAGTGCCGCTGGGACCGCGAGTGGAAGGGTCACGGCGGCGGTCGCGGCAGCATCGCGACGCCGACGCGCCAGTGCCGCGGGACCTGGCACCTGAAGGCGAGCCGGGGCGGCACCTCGACGGTCGTGCCGATGGAGGGGTACGTCCAGGACGCCTGCACCGTCGTCGATCGCACCTGCAAGAAGACGAAGACGGAGGTGAGGACGCGCAGCGAGGGAGAGGTGGTGCTCGCCACCGCGCGGGCGCTCCCCTACTCGCCGGTGGCGGTCTACCTGCCCCCGAAGGGGCTGCCGGTGCCGTACGCCGCGAAGCTCCCCGCCGACGCGGCGGCGGCGCTGAAGGCGATGCCCTCCTTCGACGACGCGATCGAGCAGATGCTGACCGGCAAGGTCCCGGCGCACCGGAACCTCTACCGGGCGCTCGACGCCGAGCGCGTGAAGAAGCACCAGGGCACCATCCTCGCCAGGCTGAGGAGCTGCAAGTTCGAGCACGAGCTCGCCGAGCCCGCGCTCACGCACGGCGGCCAGGAGGCCTTCGAGCCTGTCTACGCGAAGCTCGCCGCGGGCGAGGCGTGCGGGGACGTCAAGGGCTACGAGCTCGCCCGGGTCGCGGCAGGCCCGCTCTGCGTCCGCGTGGAGGCCGATCTGAAGCGCTGCGGCGCGGACTGCCCGCCGCCGCTGACGCTGGCGCTCGCGACGCTCGCCCAGGACGGCGACTGCGCGAAGGCAGCCGACCTGCTGGCGCCGAGGCTGACGCCGCTCCCCGGCCTCGACGCCGCCGCCGACCGGCACCATGCCTGGTGCGCGAGCGCGGCGCTGGTCGTCAACCACGCGCCGGAGAAGGCCGCCGCCCCGCTCCTCGCGGCGCTCCGCAGGGCGCCGGAGCAGAAGCTCTCGCCCTACCCTCTCTACAAGGTCCGCCACGCGGCGGTCCAGGGCTGCAGGCCCGGGAGCATCGCGCCGCTGCTCGCGCTGCTCATCGCCGCCGACTCGCCGGCGCTGCGCAAGGGCCTCGCCTCCCTCGCCGCGGACGACTCGGTGGCGGCCTCCTCTCGCGAGGGCGCGAGGAAGGTCCTCGCGGTCCTCGTCCCGCCTGACGCCGGCGTCCCTGACGCACGGCGGGAGGCCAGAGCCG
Organism: Myxococcota bacterium; assembly: GCA_022710245.1. The sequence continues at coordinate 6,277 of JAKLHH010000235.1, read as the reverse complement.
TCGACGCGACCGGCGCGCCTCAGCCTGACCGACGCTGAAACATCTCGCCGACGACCTCTCAGCCTCACGGCGCTGAAACGTCTCGCCGACGACCTCTCAGCCTGACGGCGCTGAGACGTCTCCCCGACGACCTCTCAGGATAGTTGTCGCTTCGCCCGATCTGGTTCTTCGGAGGAAACGCCGGCGACCTCTCAGCCTGACCGGCGCTGAAACGTCTCGCCGACGACGAGCGTGAGCACCAGCGTCAGCCCGAGCATCCCCAGCATGAGCAGGACGGCCGGCCGCCAGCTCGCGCCCGCGCCCTTCACCACCTGCATCAGGATGATGGTGACCACGCCGCCCGCGTTGCCGGTCATCATCAAGATCCCGGTCGCCGAGCCTGCGCGCTCCGGCCCCGCGAGCTCCGCCGACATCTCGAGGAGCAGCGCGTAGGCGGGCAGGAAGAGGAAGCCGAGCGCGCCGGCGAGGACGAGGAGGAGCGTGTAGCTGTGGACCACGCAGAGCGGGTAGAGCGTGGCGAGCGCGCCGACCGCGCAGAGGACGAGGAAGGGCTTCCGCCGGCGGGCGCGGTCCGAGAGCGCCGGGATGGTCGCGGCGCCGCCGATGCCGCCGAGGATGAGGAGCGCGCCGACCATGCCCGCGTCGACGGCGCTGACGCCGTTCTGGCCGAGGATCCCCTCCAGCCAGGTGGTGAGCCCGTTGAAGAAGCCGAGGCCGAGGAAGCAGAGCACGAAGACGAGGACGAGATCGCGGCCGAAGAGGCCCCGCAGCGCGCCGCGGGTGGGCGCCGCGGGGCTGGCGTCACCCTGCCCGCTCCGGTGGACGCTCGCGGCAGCGTCGCGCGACTGCCCGGCGCCGCTCGTGCGGGCGAGGGCGAGGAAGGCCACGGCGATGGCCGCGGCCGCACCGGCGAAGACGATCATCGCGCCGCGCAGACCGAGGGCGCCGACGAGCGCCGGCGAGGCGGCCATCCCGGCGGCCATGCCGAGGAACATGCCGACGGTGCCGAGCCCGGTCGCGAGCGCGCCCTGCTCCTCGGTGAACCAGTCGGAGATCAGCTTGGAGATGCCGTTCAGGATGAGCGGCTGCGCGGCCGCGATCCCCGCCTGTCCGGCGAGGAGCGCCCAGAAGCTGCCGTCGTAGACGCGGACAGCGGCGAAGACCGCCTGCAGCACGGCGCCGAGCCCGACGGTGCGCAGGTAGCCGCGGCGGTCGGTCATCACGCCGGCGGGGACCGAGAGGAGCACGTAAAGCAGCGGGAAGACGAAGACCAGCCCGCTGGCGAGGAGCTCGCTGACAGCATAGCGCTTCTGGATCTCGGTCAGGATCGGCGCGAAGTTGAGCCAGAGCATCTGGCTCGCCCCGGCGACGAGCGTGAAGGCGGCGAGCACGACCCAGCGGTAGCCGCGCCGTCCTCGCGCTCCCTCCGCCCGCTGCACTCCCTCCGCCCGCTCCCCCTCGACACGTAGATTCCCGGCGAGCCGTTCCATCGAGGCTTCCTCCCTCTCAGCGACGGGAGACCTTACCTGGCCCTCGAGGCGCGCTCAACCCCCCTCGGGTCCCTCGGATGGGTGTCTGCGGGCGTCTGGGTCTCTGCGGAGATCCCGAGGCGCTTGGCCTCACAGCTTTGATCATCGAAGGTTCGACCGTGCCCCATCACGCTCGGACCGCTCCCCGAGCGGACCCTCGGCGAGCGCCAGGAACGTGTGCTCCACCCGCGGCGTTCAACGCTCGGCGAATCGGCCCGTCGCCTCTGCCGCGCCCCGCGTCCTCCCCGCCAAGGTCCCGACGGGAGAGGTCCGAGCGTGCCGACCAACCGGCGAGCGCAGCCTCGTCGTCGGCTGCGGGCCGCTGGCGCACCGATCGCGACGAGAACGGGTGCAGGGTTGGGGGTCAGTGCCGCGCACTGAGGCCCAAGTCGGCACCGCCACTGCTGGCGGACTCGGCACTGATCGCGAGCTCGGCACTGATCGCGAGCTCGGCACTGATCGCGAGCTCGGCACTGATCGCGAGCTCGGCACTGATCGCGAGCTCGGCACTGATCGCGCACGCGGCTTCATCGGCGAGCAGCGCGCCTCGGCACTTGGCTTCAAGGGCGTCAGCTCCCGCGGAGCGCTGGCGTCAGCCGTCAGCCACCTGAGAGCGCAGAGGAGGAGGAGGACGCGAGGACGCGGAGCGAGGACGCGGAGGAGGACGCGAGGACGCGGAGGAGGACGCGAGGACTCGGAGGAGGACGCGAGGACGCGGAGGAGGACGCGAGGACTCGGAGGAGGACGCGAGGACTCGGAGGAGGACGCGGAGCTCTACCGCCGCGACGACCGCTGCATCGGCACCGCGACGTGGGACGCGGCGCGCGCGAGCGCCGCCGCACGTGCGTGGATATGCGCGGCGATGACCTCCGCGGCCTCGGTGCGGTAGTACGCGAAGCTCGGCCAGTCGTTGATGTCGATGACGAAGACGCGCCCGTCCTCGGCGATCACGGCGTCTCCGCCGTAGACCTCGAGTCCGAGCCGGCGCACCAGCGCCTCGATCGGCGGGCGCTTGGAGCCGAAGATCACCGGGCAGACCTTGTAGTCGCGCTCGGCGTACCAGCGAAAGAACGGTGCACCGACGACGCCGTAGAACTTCACCACCACGCCGTCGATGTGCGCCTGCACCGCCGCCTCGCTGATGCCGCGGCCGCGCATGTCGGCGACCACGTTCACGAACTCGCCGGGCGTGGTCACCTTCACCACGTCCCCGGCCTGGGTCGCGTGCACGTCGCCGCGCTTGACCCAGTACGCCTGCCCGCCGGCGAAGCTCGGCGGCGCGAAGCGGTCCGGCTCCGTGGTGATCAGCGCGGTCGGCGCCAGGATCGGGCAGCCAGGCCCCGCCGCGTGGAAGAGATTCACGCGGTAGCAGCTCTGCACGCCCAGCGGGCTGTTGATGATCAGGCGCCCGCGGCGCTCGAGGTCGGCGAGCGCTGCGGTCGCCTCCGGCCCCTGGCACATGGAGAAGATCACCGGCGAGGTGATCGGCGTCCTGCCCACCTCGTGCTCGGAGAGGATCCGCACCTCGTGGCCCTTGCGGACCAGCGACTCTGCGGTCAGCTCGAGGATGCGGCGATCGTTCTCGGCATGCTGGAACGGGGAGAAAGCAAGCTCGCGGAGGATCCCTGTGAGTTGCACGGCGAGTATCCTGGTCAGCAGTCTAGTCAGTCACTGTTCGAAGGTCGACGCCCTGCCCGTCGCTGCCCATCCCTGCCCGTCGCTGCGTCGCCGCCCATCGCTGCCCGTCGCTGCCCGTCGCTGCCCGTCCCTGGCTGCTGCTCGGGGCGGATTTCAGCAGCAATGCCGCCCCGCGGCAAGCGCTTTATCTGTGATCTTCGTCACCCAACAGCAGGCGCTCCGCCTCCCGTAGATCCTCGGGCCGGTCCACGTCCACCGCCTTGCCCACCTTCAGTGCCCGCACGTCCAGCCCACGTTGCAAGAGCAGGCCCAGAAAGTTCCGCAGCCGCTCCATCCCGGAGGCGACGGCTTCCTCCAGGATCTCGAAGATGGCCGGGCTGAGCCCGTACTGCCCGGCGGTGACGAGCGGTGAGCCCTCGGCACCCTGTCCGAGAGCTGTCACCCGTCCGTCCGACGCCACCGAGAGGTAGAGCGGCTTCTCGTCGTCGATGAAGTCCGTGCACGCGAGGAGCACGTCGGCGGGCGAGCCGGCGAAGGTACGCACGAACCCCTCCAGCTCGCCGGGCCGCGTGACGGTGTCCACAGTGCACAGCACGAAGCGCTCGCTCTCCAGGTGTGAGCGTAGATGATAGAGGCTGTGCATCGAGCTCGCCGTGGTCCTGATCACGGTCCGCACCGGGACGCCGAGGGGCCCGGAGAGCCGCTGCGCCGCCTCCGCCACCTCCGCCATGCGCTCGTTGACGATCAGCGCGACCTCGCTCACACCACCCGCCACGAGCCGCCGCAGGGTGCGCTCGAGGAGCGACTGGCCGGCCACCTGGACCAGCGGCTTCGGCGTCATGATCCCGCCGGCGACGAGGCGCGCGCCGTCGCCGGCCGCGATGACGCCCGCCCTCATCGGCCCCCCCCGCGCTCCACCGAGCCCTCGGCCGCCGCCACCGCGTGATCGCCCGCACAGCGCGCGAGCCCGCTCGCGAGGTCGCTGACCACGGCGTCGGCCGCGCGCTCGTCACCACGGCCGAAGACCTGGTCGCCGCGGAGCCAGACCGTCGCCAGGCCCACCTCCTTGGCCGGCACGATGTCGCTGGGGAGCGAGTCGCCGATCATCGCGGCCTCCTCGGGCCGCGCCTCGAGCTCGGAGAGCGCCAGGCGGAAGATCGCCGGGTCCGGCTTGCGCAGCCCGCAGCGCGCCGAGCAGACGACCGCGTCGAGGACCGCCGCGAGGCCGGTCTCCTCGAGGATGCGCTGGAGGTTGGGGGTGAAGTTGGAGACCAGCCCGAAGCGGAGCGGGCCGCGCAGCCCGGCCAGGAGCGCGTGGCTCCGCTCGAGGTGCGGCCGCGCGCGCGCGAGGAACGCCGCCGCGGCGCGCTCGCCGACGGCCGGCGCCAGGCTGAGGTGCGCGGCCATCCGCCGCGCCTGCTCGCCGACGTGGCCGGTGAGATCGAGCGCCTCCACGCCGGGGAGCTCCTCGAGCTCGCGGTCGGCGGCGAGGAAGGCGCGGTCGAGCTCGGTGCGCGCGAGCCCGGCGCCGGCGGCGGCGAAGGCGAGCGCGAGCTGCGTCGACCAGTGCAACCCCTCGCTGTCGAGGGTGCCGCCGAAATCGAGGAGGACGACGCGGAGCCCCGTCCGCACCAGGCGCGCACCGGCCCGCGTCATGCGTCGCTCCCGACCTGCCGCCCTGCGCTCACGCGCTGGCCCCTCTGCGCAGGCCGCCCGTTCACGCGCTGGCCCCTCTGCGCAGGCGCGGCATCACCAGCCGGTAGACCGCGATCGAGAGCCAGACGGAGGTGACGCCGGCGGTGAAGAGCCAGGCCATGATCCAGAGCTGGCCGGCGATGGCGGCGAGGGTGGTGAGGAAGGTGAAGGTGTCGCGGCGAACGACGAACTTGAGCCGCGCCAGCACCGCGGAGAAGCCGCCCGGCTTCACCTCCGCGCGCTGTTCCTTCGGCACGGCCGCGGCGCGCTCCTCCCACGGCATCTTGAAGTCGTTCAGGTCGCCCGAGCGGGCGACGGTGATGATGTAGTGATACATCAGCGCGGCGGTGATCAGGAAGCCGACGGCGTCGACGACGGCGAGCACCAGGTAGTGTCCGCCGCCCCAGGTCCGGTAGCAGCCGACGCAGGTCCCCACCGAGAAGGCGAGGTTGGAGGTGTCGTCGGCGAACGTGTCGAGCCACTGGCCGAGGCGCGACTCGTGCAGCTTCGCGCGGGCGATCTCGCCGTCGATGCCGTCGAGGATGGAGTTCAGCTGGAAGCCGAGCGCGCCGAGGAGCATCCAGAGGTAGCCGCCCTGCGCGACGATGAGCCCGCAGGCGACGCCGAGGATCCCGGCCGCCACGGTGACGTGGTTCGGCTTGATCGGGAAGCGCATCAGCCAGCGGCTGATGGCGAGGGAGATGTAGCGATCGAACTTGGCGACCGCGCCGTCGACGTCCTTGCGCAGCGAGCGCAGCAGCGCTGGCTCGGCGCCGCGCATCGCCTCGGCCCCGAGCAGGAGGAGCGGCGCGCGGTCGAGGGGCCGCGCCTGCACGCGCCCCGCCGCCGCGAGCGCGTCGAGGTGTGCAGGGAGCTCGCGGCCCTCGCGGCCGGCGAGGGCGCCCGCGCCGAGGAGCGTCGGTCCGGCGAGCGCGCCGGCCTCGTCGGCCCCGACCAGCACCTCGCCCGCGGCGACCGACGCCGTGGCGAGCTGCGGGAGGAAGCGGCCGAAGGAGAGCGCGGCCGGCCAGTAGAGGAGCCCGGCCTCCTCGGCCTCGAGCCCCGTCTCGTCGGTGGCCCACTCGAGCGGGAGCGCCATCCGCGAGTGCTGCGCGAGGACACGCTCGACTGCCGGGCGGTAGGCGGCCTCGCAGAGGAGGAGCACGCGCCGCAGCCCGGCGCGCTGCAGGAGGAGCAGGTTGCGAACCAGCACCGGCAGCCCGCAGACGGTCGCGAGGGGCCCTCCCTGCCCGCGGGTCGCGGGCCGATGCGCGCCGCGGAGATCGATCACCACCCGCCGCGCGGCGACGCCCGCAGGGGACGGCGCGTGGGCGGCGGCTCCGGTCGAGGGCGCCGCGCTCGAGGACGCCGGGCTGGACGCGCTCTCGACAGCGGTGGCGCTCTCGACAGCGGTG
>JAKLHH010000234.1 GCA_022710245.1 Myxococcota bacterium | reverse complement strand
TCGTTCTCCTGCGTCAGGCGGCGGATGCGGGCCCGGTGGCGCTCGACCAGGATGCCGAGCGCGGTGCCGACGAGGATGAAGAGCACCGCGGACTTGGCGTAGGTCCAGGTCATCAGGTCGCGGAAGCCGAGCACGTTCTCGCGGACGCGGATGGTGAGCAGCGTCATGTAGGTGGCCGCGGCCAGCGCCCCGGCGAGGAGGCTCGCGCGGAAGCCGTAGCGCACCACCATCAGCAGGACCGGCACCCAGAAGGGGTTCGGCTCGATCCCCATGAAGCCGGGCTGCGCCGGCATGAAGGCCAGGTTCAGCACGGCCATCACGCCGATCAGCAGGATGGTCTCGCCGATGTAGGCGTGCGGCTTGATCTGGCGCTGCCAGATGGAGCGGCGCGGCGCCACTGGCTGCGGCCCCGTCCGCTGCGGCCCCGTCCGCTGCGGCCCCGCCTCTGGCCCCTGGAGGGCGTCCTGGCTCATCGCAGGCTCCACTAGAAGTCCTCCCCGCGGTCCTGCATGTCGCCCAGCCAGTCGGAGAAGCGCTCCGCCTCGCGCAGCTCCTCGGCGCTGCGGCGCCGGGCTGCCTTGCGGGCCTCGTCGATCTGGCGGAGCAGGTCGCGGCAGTGGGCGTCGCCGGGCAAGAGCCGCTGCGCCGCCTTCAGCTCCACCTCCGCCTTCTCGAAGTCCTCCTCGTGGAAGTAGAGCTCCCCGAGCTGCTTGTGGATGGCGCCCCGCTTCGCCCCCGCGACGCGCGGCAGGAGGTTCGAGAGCTCGGCGAGCTGCTCCCGGTCACGGCCGAGGTCAGCGAGGAGCTCGGCCCGCGTCAGCCGGTACTCGACGTTCGCCGGCTCGCGCGCGATCAGCCAGTCGAGCTGCCGCAGGGCCTCCGCGGGCCGCTTGAGGGCCTCGTAGGCCGAGACCAGCTCCTTGCGCAGCTCAGCGTCGTTCGGCGCCCGCTGCTTGAGCCACTCGAGGTGAGGGAGCGCCTCGGCCGGCCGGTCGAGGCTGGTCAGCACGGTGACGAGGAGCAGCCGCGCCTTGGTGTCCGCGGGCTGCAGCTGGATCAGCCGCTGCGCTGGCGGGAGCGCCTCCTTGAAGCGCTTCAGCTCGACGAGGAGGCGGACGAAGTTGGCGAGGTAGCGCGCGTTGGTGACGTCGGCCTCGAGGAGCTCGCGCCAGGCCGCCAGCGCGCCCTTGAGGTCCTCCTTGCCCTCGAGGAGCTCCGCGGTCTTCTCCTGCGCGCGGCGCAGCTCACCCTGCCGCTGCGCCTCGGTGAGCTCGGGCTGCTTCTCCTCCTCCTCGTCCTGCGCACGCGCGAGGGCGAGGCCGGGCAGCAGCAAGAGGGCGATCAGGGTCCAGGTGCAGGCTCGCGTCATGATCATGCCTCTCCGGAGGCGGCAGCGCGGTCGCTGGTCGCTCATCAGCGGCTCTTCTCGGGCGGCAGCCCGAACTCCTTCTTCTTGCGGCGCGCCTCCTCGTCGGCTGGCGACTCCTCGGTCTGCGCCGCCTTGTCCTTCTTGCCCTTGGCGCGAAGCAGGCGCGTCACGTTCTGGTTCGCCTTGAGCGCGTCGTCGAGCTTGTCGAGCGACTCGGCGAGGCTGGCGATCTTGCGCCAGCTCTCCAGGTCGTCCTTGTTCCTCGCCACCAGCTGCTTGTAGATGCCGAGCGCCTGCGGGTCCTTGCCCGCGTCGCCCTGCGCGCGGGCCAGCCTGCGCATCACCTTCTCGTTGCCAGGTTGCAGGCGCAGCAGCTCCTCGTACTCGGCGATCGCCCGCGCCTCCTGGTTGGTGTTGGCGAAGAGCTCGGCGAGGCGCTCGCGGAGCGCGAGGTCCTTCGGCCGCGCCTTGACCAGCACCTCGTAGTGCTTGATCGCCTCCCGCTCGCGGTCGACGAAGGTCAGGTACTCGGCGACCTGCTTGCGCAGCTCGAGGTTGCCCGGCTCCATCCCGAGGAGCTTGAGGTAGACCTCCATCGCCTTCGCCTCCTGCCCCGACCAGCTGTAGAGCTCGGCGAGCGTGCGCAGGGACCGCCTGTCGCCGGGCGCGAGCCGCACCAGCGCCTCGTACTGGGCCACCGCCTCCTTGGGCCTGTCGTTCCAGCTGTAGAGGTCGCCGAGGGTCCGGCGCAGCTCGCGGTCGTGCGGCCGCTCCTTGACCAGGCGCTCGTAGGTCTCCAGCTCCTTCGCCACCATCCCCAGGTGCGCGAAGACCTCGGCGAGCTCCTTGTGCAGCTTGAGATCCTCGGGGTGCTCGCGGATCCAGCCCTTGTAGAGCGCGATCACGTCGTTCCAGCGCTTGGCCTCGGAGAGGACGGCGACCAGGTCGTCGCGGTGCCGCTGCTTGGCCGGCTCGAGCTTGCTCAGGAGCTTGTACTCCGCGATCGCCTTCTCCAGCTCGCCGGTGCGCCGGTAGAGGTCGGCCAGGAGCTCGTGGGTGTGCGGCTGGTCCGGCGCCCGGGCGGCGAGCGCCGCGACGACCTTGATCGCCTCGGGGTAGCGGTGCTGGAAGAGCAGGATGGCGAGGAGCTCGTCCTGGGCCTCCTGGTCCTTCGGGTCCAGCTCGACGACGAGCTTCAGCTGCAGCGCGAGCTTCACGTCGTCCTCGTACCAGCGGTAGAAGTCGGCGAGCATGAGGTGCACGTCGAGGTCCTTCGGCAGCAGGCGGCCGAGCACCTCGTACGCGCTCAGCATCCCGCGCATGTTGCCGACGCTGCGGTAGAGCTCCGCCAGCTCGCGGTGGAGAGGGACGTCCTTCGGCCGCAGCCGCGCCACCTCCGCGTAGCGGCGGATGGCGTCCGCGGCGTCCCCCATCCCCAGGCGCAGGTGCGCCAGGCGCAGGCGGATGCGGTAGTTGCGCGGGTTCGCATCGGCCTCGCGCTCGTAGATCCCGAGCGCGAGCGCGCGGCGACCGTCGGTCTCGTAGAAGCGGCCGACCATCTCGCGGTCGGGCAGGACGAGGACCAGCGCGCCCGCCAGGGTGGCGAAGAAGACGAGCAGGCCGAGGACGTGCCACCCGGCCCAGACGCGCTGAGACGGGGGCAGCCTCGGGCGGCCGCGCGGCGCCTCGTCGAGCGGCGCCACCACCTCCCCGGTCGCGGCCGGGGCGACGGGCAGGGGCTCAGCCACCGGAGCCCTCCCGCGTGATGGTCACCTTGATCTCCCGTCCGTTGAGGTCAGCGTCCCACTCCAGCGAGCCGTTGCCGTAGGTCCAGAGCACCTCCACGTCCCGCTTGCCGTCCTCGTTCACCGCCTCCACGCGGTAGCGCGCGTCGGGCCGCAGGTTGGCCACGGTGATGTACTTGCGCCCGATCCCGCGGGTGACGAAGGTGACCCGGTCCTGGCCGAGCTGGAGCTGATCGACGTAGCTGGTCGCCCGCCGGATGTGCGGCTGCGCCGGGAGCTTCGGCGAGAGCACGATGGTGTGGTCGTGGCTGTCGTCGAGGTGGACGAAGAGCGCCTGCTGCGCGGGCAGCAGCCGGTAGCCGATCACGCCGCGCGAGCGCTCCAGGTCCACGTGGCGGTCGAAGCGGTCGAAGCGCACCGTGCGGCAGTAGCCGCTGTTGCGCACGCGCCAGGCCTCGTCGGAGCCGGCCTCGACCCGCGCCACCCGCAGGTCCTCGAAGTCGCGCACGACGTCGATGTACTCGCTGACGAAGAGCGGCGCCGGCTGCTGCCTCAGCACCCAGTCCATGATGTCGCGCATGGCCGCGAGCGCCGCCGGCTTCTCCACCACGTAGAAGTGGTAGTAGATGTTCATCGGTACGATGCGGTACGGCGCCTCGGTGCGGGCGAACATGTCGATCATGTTGCGCCAGCGGTGGTAGGGCGGGTGCCACTCCTCGGTGAGGATGTACTCGTTGGGGCCGCTGGTGAAGTACTGCCGCCGCTTGCCGACCTGGTGGACCGGCGGGGCCAGGTGCATGTAGGAGGGGTACTCGCCGTTCATCACGGGGTCGCCGCCGTTGAGGTTGTAGAGCCCCTCGTCGTCCGCCAGCGCGACCATGTCCTCCGACGGATTGCACCAGCCGGTCCACAGCATCACCCGCGTGGGCTTGCCGGGCGGGTTGATGACGTCACGGATCCAGCGGCTGGCGAAGAGGATCTCGTCCTCGGGGTGCATCCGGTACCCCGGGAGCTCGTAGGAGCAGATCGCGTGCTGGCGCGCGCGCCAGTCCATCGGGTGCGCGAGCCCGTGGCAGCCCATCTCCACGTTCGGCAGCGCGGCGATCTTGCGCGCGGCGGCGACCCGCTCGGCGTTGCCGAGACCACGCGGCGGCGGCTTGATCTCCGCGACCACCAGCGAGACCGTCACCGGCAGGTCGTAGGCCTCGAGGATCTGGGTGCGGGTGAAGTCGCCGCACATGCTCTTGTAGTCGAGCTCGGTGATGGAGGGAAAGCCGTCGCCGTCGATGTGGCTGTAGAAGATCCGCGCGCCTCCGAGGGTGGTGAAGTCGGGGCGCGGCGTCGCCGTCACCCCGAGCGCCTCGGCGAAGAAGCGAAACGGGTTGATGCGCCAGACCATCACGAAGTTGGCGCCGAAGCGGAGCTCCTGCATCACGTAGGAGGGCGCGACGAAGCCGCCCTTCGGGGTCACCGCGACCACGTCGCTCGCGCTGTCCTCGCGGTCGGTGCGCCGCAGCTTCAGGTAGCTCTTGCCCGCCGGGTCGATGAGCTGGAACTGCTCGTAGTGCTCGAGGCGGACAGGCAGCTTGCGCTCGAACTCCACCATCGCGGAGTCCTTGCTCTCCACCGCGACGTGCGAGGGGTCGTTGGTGAAGTGACCGAGGAAGCGGATCCCGATCGCCTCCAGCGCCGCCGCCTGCTCAGCGTCGGTGGTGCGCTGCCCCTTGCGATCCTGCGTCGCGCCGAGCCCGTCGAGGATCACCACCTTGCGCCCGGCGCGCGCCTGCGCCGCCAGCCACTTCAGGTAGCCGCGCGGGTCCTTCATCGTCTGGGTGCCGAACCAGGTCACCACGCCGAGGTAGCGCGACATCTCCTGCTCGCCCGGCAGCGGCTGGTTCACGTCACGGACGTCGACGAGGAGGCCGAGGTGGTTGAGGATCAGCTCGGCGCGCAGGTGGACGAGGTTCGACTCGGCGTCGACCTCGGGCTCGTCGCCGTTGTAGAGCCCGAGGACGCGGCGCGTGAGCTCACCGGGGAGCGCACCGGCGCGCACCGCGGGGTCGAGCGGCCGCAGCGCGGCCCGGCCCGCCTGCGCGCGCGCCCGCTGCGCCGACTGCTGCCTGGTGACCTGCTCGTGCCGCTGCTCCCGGCGCACGGCGAGCGAGGCGATCACCGCCGCGACGAGCGCGAGCCCTCCCACGAGCTGCCAGATCCTGCGCGTCCAGCCCATCGTTCAACCGCCCCCGGCTCGTGGTCCAGCGTGCATCGCCCGGCGGGTCAGGACCGCCGGCCCTCCAGTCGAGAGCAGCTCGCCACCGCGAGCGCCGCGATGTCGGCGAACAGCGCCAGGAAGTCCACGGTCTGATCGTCGAAGGAGTCGAGTCGACCGGAGATGAGAAAGATAGCGCCGACCGGAGCCGAGCGCGAGCGCAACGGCAAGAGCAGGCGCGCGTCGCTCTTGCCCGGCCCGGGGCTGCCGAGCGCGTCGTCCGTGGCGCTGGTGCGCACCACCACCGGCGCCTTGCCGCGGAGCGCGGTCTGCAGCAGCCCGCGCACCATGGTGCGATCCCAGCGATCGCCCTTGGGCGACATCACCAGCTTCCAGTCGCCGTTCGGGAGCTGGTAGGTGATGAAGCCGCGCTCGAAGGAGACGATCCGCTCGAGCACGTTGATCAGCAGGCGGTCCAGCTCGGCCAGGTTCTCCGCCGACATGCAGCGCTTGCTCACCTGGTAGAGCACCGCGAGCTGCCGCCGCTCGCGCTCGAGCACCACGAGCTCCGCCGGGTTGGCGTCCCGGAGCGGCGGGCCGATGGGGTCGAGGAGCGAGTCCTTCGGGGTCAGCGGCTCCGCGCCCTGTCGGACCTGCGGCTGGGCCATCGGCGCCGTCGGCAGCGACGGCGAGGCAGCCACGGGACCGGTGGCGCCGGGCGGCAGCGGCGGGCTGGCCGGGGACGGCGCGGCCGCCCTGGCGGGCGCGGGCCCCAGCGCCGGCGAGAGCGCGGGCGGGCTCGCCGCGGCCGGCGCGGTCGCGACCGGCGGTACCGTCGGGCGCAGCGCGCGGTCGGAGAGCCGCGCGCGCGCGCCGGAGCTCGCGGGATCCACCAGCGCGCCCGGCGCGGTGCGCTTCGGGGAGGGCGTGGCGGCGGGCGAAGGCGACGACGCGGCCGGCGGCGTGGCGGCGGACAGCGGGGTGGCGGCCGGACCCGCTGCGGGCAGCGGTCGCGCCCCCCGCGGCGGCTCCGACGGCGCCGGACCACCGAGGCCGCGCCCGGTGGGGCGCGAGGCTCTCGGCGCGGGCTGCTCGAGCGCCCGGCGGCGCTCCTCGAGGGAGGTGGGGACCTCCGGCTCGCCCTCGACCGGAGCGGGCGGCGGCGCCACCGGCATCGGCTCGGGGCCGCCGGTCGGCATCGTCACCGCGTCCGGCGTCTCCATCGCCATCTCGACCTGCAGCTGGAAGTTGAACTGGTTGGAGAAGGAGACGCGATCGCCCGACTCCAGCCGGCCCTGCTCGACGCGCTCACCGTTGATGAAGGTGCCGTTCGAGCTGCCGAGGTCGCGGATCAGGATGGCGTCCTCGCGCACCTCGACCTCGGCGTGAAAGCGCGAGACCTCGCCGCTCACCAGCACGATGTGGTTGCCGTTCCGCTGCCGGCCGATCTTGTTCACGCCCGGCTGCAGCTCGATGGTGAGATCGGTCTCCTGCGTCGCCGAGATCAGCCGCACCACGCGCCGGCCCTTGCGATCGGCGAGCGGGATCGCGCCGATCTCGGGGATGGTCTGGCAGAGGAGCTCCGCGCCGCTGCCGAAGGGGAGCCGGTTCTCCACCCCGAGCGGACCGGACGGCGGCGGCGGCACGCCATCGAGCGCAGGGATGCTGCGGACGGTCTCGTCCCGATCCTTGCCTCGCGGGGGTTGCGTCACGCGGCGGTCCTTTCGGGTGTGGACTCGACCGCGAAATGATCGGAGATCCGCCTGCTTGTGTCAACCACGGAGGGTGGCGCGCGGTCAGCCGCGGAGGCCGGCGCGCGGTCACCCCCCGAGGCTGGCGCGTAGCTGCAGCGCGAGCTGGTAGACGCGCCGCCGCCCGTGCTCGGCCAGCGCGTGCGCGATGTCGCGCGCGGACTCCCCGCGCTCGAGGCGGCCCCGCACCTCGGCCTCGAGCGCCTCGGGCGAGAGCTCCTGGGCCGCGGGGCGGCCGCCGATGACCAGCGTCACCTCCCCGCGCGGCGGGCTCTCCGCGTAGCGCGCGGCGAGCTCCGAGAGCGTCCCGCGCGCGACCTCCTGGTGGAGCTTGGTGAGCTCGCGCGCGACCGCGGCCGGCCGCTCCCCGAGCGCCTGCAGGAGGTCCGCCAGCGTGCGCCCGACGCGGCGGGGCGACTCGAAGAGGATCAGCGTGCCTGGCTCGGCGGCGAGCTCCTCGAGGAGGCGGCCGCGCTCGGCGCCCCCGCGAGGCAGGAAGCCGACGAAGGTGAAGCGCTCGCCCGGCAGCCCGGAGAGGAGCAGCGCGGTGAGCGCGGCGCTCGGCCCGGGGATGACGTCGACCTCGAGCCCCGCCTCGAGGCAGCTCGCCAGCAGCCGCCCGCCCGGGTCGGAGACGCCCGGCATGCCCGCGTCCGAGACGAGCGCGACCGCCTTGCCCGCCTGCAGCTCGGCGAGCAGGGCCGGCGTCCGCCGCGCCTCCACGTCCTTGTAGTAGCTCACCATCGGCGTGGCGATGCCGAGGTGGGCGAGCAGCACGCGGGTGGTGCGGGTGTCCTCGGCGGCGATCAGATCGACCTCGCGCAGCACCCGCGCGGCGCGCAGCGTGAGGTCCTCGAGGTTGCCGATCGGTGTGCCCACCACGTAGAGGCAGCCCTTGCGGACCGGGGCTTGCCGGCCGCGCGCTCGCGCCACAGCCTCGGGCCCGCCCGCCGCCTCGTCCTCGAGCGTCTCGTCGTCGAGCGCCTCGTCCTCAAGCGCCTCGTCGTCGAGCACCTCGTCCTCGAGCGCCTCGGCTTGCTCGAGCAGGTGCTCGCGCTCGTCGTCACCGCCGCGCACGCTCACTCTCCGAGGCCGAGCAGCGCCACGTCCACCGCCTCGCCGAGCTCGGCGCGCAGGAAGTCGCGCAGCCGGTCCATCATCCGCCGCTCGATCTGGCGCGCCCGCTCGCGGGTGATCCCGAAGCGGTCGCCGATCTCCTGCAGCGTCAGGGGCTCGTCGGCCATGGTGCGGAGCTCGAAGATCTCCTGGTCGCGCCCGCGGAGCGTCTCGCCGAAGGCGCCCAGCTTCTCGCGCAGCAGCGCGGAGAACTCCTGGTTCTCCACGGCGCGGTCGGGAGCGGTCGCGCGATCGGTGACGAACTCCAGCCGGCTCGCCCCGCCCTCCTCCTCCCCGCGCACCGGCGCGTCGAGCGAGAGGTCGGAGCCCGCGAGGCGGCGCTGCATGTTGCGCACCTCCTCCTCGGGCACCTCGAGCCGCTCGGCCAGGAGCTTGGGCCCCGGCGACTCGACCCCCATCGCCTCCAGCCGGTCCATCTCCTTGCGCAGGTTGAAGAAGAGCTTGCGCTGCGCCTGGGTCGTGCCGATCTTCACCAGCCGCCAGTTGTTCAGGATGAACTTCAGGATGTAGGCGCGGATCCACCAGGCCGCGTAGGACGAGAGCCGGACGCCGCGGTAGGGGTCGAACTTGCGCACCGCGTGCATCAGCCCGATGTTCCCCTCCTGCACCAGGTCGAGGAGGTTGCGGTAGGCCTTGCGGTACTCGTGCGCGATCTTGACCACCAGCCGCAGGTTCGAGGTGACCAGCTTGCGCGCGGCGGCGAGGTCGCCCGTCTCGCGGTAGCGCACCGCGAGCTCGTGCTCCTCCTCCGGCTTGAGCAGGGGGTAGACGCGCGCCTGGTTGACGTACGCCTGCAGCGGGTCGAG
>JAKLHH010000233.1 GCA_022710245.1 Myxococcota bacterium | reverse complement strand
CGCTCGCCTCCTTCAGATCTGCGAGGAGCAGGTCGGCGAGCGGCTGCCAGGCCTGCTGCGAGAAGTAGAGGTGCTCGAGCGCGGCGCGCGCCACGGGGTGATGCGGCACCTCCTCCAGCGCCTGCCGATAGAGCCGCTCCGCGGTGGCCCACTCGGCCCCCGAGCGGCGGCTGACGTCGCCTGCGGCGACCAGCAGCGAGAGCCGCTCCGCCGGCGCGCTGACCGTCGCCAGCTCGCGCTGGAGCTCGGCGAGCAGCCGGTCGCTGCTCCGTGTGCGCCGGAGCGCGCGCAGGAGCCCGGCGGCGGCGCCGGGGGCGGGGGCGGCGCCCTCGCCGGCGGCGGAGTACCAGCGCAGCGCCTCGGCGGCGTCCCCGAGCTCGTGCTCGTGCAGCGAGGCGAGCCGGAGCTGCAGCGCGCGCCGCTGTGCGTCCGCGGCCGGCAGCGCGTCGAGCACGCCCGCCCAGATCTCGGCGACCTCGGCCCAGCGGCCAGCCCCAGCCTGCCCCACGATCAGGGACCAGGCGACGGGGTGGTCGGCCTGGCGCGAGAGCGCCATGCGGAAGCTGGCGAGGGCCTCCTCCTTGCGTCCGGCGGCCCACAGCGCATGCGCGCAGCGCGCCCACGCGCACGCGGCCTGCACCCCATCGCTGGCCGCACCCGCCTCGAGCGAGAGCTCGTCCGCGAGGTCCTCGTGGTGGCCGAGCGCCGTGAGGCTGCGGCGGATCGCCTGACGGATGAAGGGCCCGGAGGTCGTGTCCTGCAGCTGACGCAGGCGCCGGAGCGCAGCGTCGGGCTGACCCAGCGGTCCCTCGTAGAGGGAGATCGCGCGCTCGCGTAGCTCCGCCGCTTGCTGAACGTCCTCGACGGCGTCGGCGGCGGTATCGAGCGCGGCCGCGAGCCGGTCGAGGCTGCCGGACGCACGGTAGATCCGCTCCAGGCGCGCGAGGGCGGGCGGGCACCCAGGGTCCTGCTCGAGGCAGGCGATCAGCTCGTGCGAGGCGTCGTCCGGGCGGGCGAGCTCCTCCTCGAGGATAGCCGCCGCCGCCAGGCGCTGAACCGCCTGCTCCTTGCCGTGAGCCGCCGCCGCGGCAGCACGGACCGCCTCGAGGCGGCGCTCGGGATCCGGATCCCAGCGCAGCAGCGCGGCCCGGCGGCCGCGGACGTGCGGCGAGTCCGGCGAGACCAGCGCTGCCTCATCGCAGAGCTCGAGCGCACGCGCCCGGTCCTGCAGCGCGTGCTCGGCGAGCTGGCTCGCCTCGAGCAGGACCAGCATCTGCTCGCCCGCGTCGGGGAGCACGCGGGCGAGTTGCAGGGAGGCCTCCAGCCCACCCGCCGCGTCACCAGCGGCGATCCGCGCCGCGGCGAGCTCCTCGAGGATCAGAGGATCCTCCGGGGCGAGCGCACGCGCCTCGGTGAGCTCCGCGAGCGGCTCCACCTCGCTGACGCCCTGGTGGCGGCCGAGGACGGCGCGCCGGCGTCGCCGCCGCGCGCCCCAGCTCCCGCTGGCGGCTTCCGCCTGGGCCGCCAGCTGCTCGGCGACCGTCCGGGCGTCTTGCTGGCTCGCGGCCAGCCGCAGGAGCGCCTCCTGCGCGGCTGCCGAGGGGACAGCCGCCTGGGCGCGGCGGTAGGCGACCGCAGCAGGCTCGGCAGCGAGGCGCGCCTCGTGCAGGCGCCCGAGCTCGGTCTGCAGCGCGGCGCTGATGGCGCTGTCCTGGATCACCTCGGCGAGGGTGCCGAGGAGGTGGGTCAGCTCGTCCTGATCGCGGCTCGCGGCCGCGAGATCCACACGGACGAGGAGCGTGCGCAGATCACGCACCGCCGGATCGGCGATCTGATCGAGCACCGCCCGGGCGCCGGCGTCATCGCCGGAGCGCGTCCAGAGCAGCTCGGCGCGCACGGCCAGGAGCGCGCGCCGCTCCTCGGGACCCACGCGCTCTGCGGTCTGGGACAGGAGGTCGGCGACCTGGTCGGTCTCGCGGCGGGCGCTGTAGATCCGCCGCAGCTCGCGCAGCGCTGGCACATGGCCGGGCCTATGGTTCAGCACCTCGCGGTAGTGGCTGAGCGCCTCGTCGGTCTCGCCCAGCCCCTCGAAGGCGCGCGCCACCATCAGCTCGAGCTCGGCGGCGCGGGCCGCGCTGTCGGTGAGGCTCGCCTCCAGCTGGAGGCGCTCGCTGAGCTGCTGCCAGTAGGCCTGGCTGCAGGCCACCGGGGTCCCGCGCTCCGGCGCCTGGAGCGCCGCCAGATCGACGCGGAGCAGCCCTTCGGGGAGCGGTGGCTCGCCCGCCTCGGGCGCTGGCTCGTCTTCGAGATCGGTGGGGAGCAGGAAGGCCGAGGGAGGCTCCGCGACCGCGGGACGGGGGAGGACCTCCCCTGCCTGGATCTGCTCCTCGGCCGGCTCGGGCTCAGCAGGAGCGACGAGCTCGTCGAAGATGTCGACCGGCGGCGGCGGCTTGACCGGCGCAGGTGTGCGCTGCCCCTCGCCGTCGGCGTAGAGATCGATCCCGGTGTCCACCAGCGCGGGCGAAGGAGGTGTCGGAGCGAGCGGCGCGGAAGCCGGCTCGGCTCCGATGCCGTCGAGGAGCAGATCGAAGTCCAGCTCCGAGCCCGACGGCTTCAGCGGCGCGGCGGGCCGCGACGCCGCCGGCCTGGCCGCGGCGCTCGGCGCGGCAGCCATGGGAGGCGCCGGGGGGGCGGCGGGCGACGCCGCGGGGGCGGGCGGCGCCGCGGGGGCAGCGGGCGGCGCGGGGGGCGCACCGGCCTGCTTCCTCGGCGCGCTCGGCGGGGCGGCAGGCCGCGCCGGCTTCGGTGGCGGGGCCGAGGGCCGCTTGGCGCCAGGCTCAGGAGTGAAGAGCTTGGCGGTCACGCGGGTGCGGTCCGGCTCGGCGCGCCGCACGGGCGTCGGCTCCTCCAGCGTCTCCCCGGGCTTGCCGCGCGGGATGGTCGGCCCCTCGGGGAACGAGATCGGGGTGGGCTCCTCGACGAAGTCGCGCATCTTGGACCGTCGATCCTGGCGCGCTTCGATCTCGATCTCCTCGCCTGGCACCACCTGGCCCGGGACGACCCCGACGTCATCGAAGGGGCCCCCTGCGGGACGCTCCGGCGGCACGCTCCGGGAAGAGACAGCGGGGCCGGCGGCCGGTGCCTTCACCGGCATGCGCCTGATCGGGGTCGGCTCCTCGACGGCCGGGCTGCCGAGGAGGCTGCCCAGCGCCTCGCCGCCATCATCCGGGAGCTCCATCTCCCCCTCGATGAAGTCGGAGAACGGGTCACGCTCATCCCGCTTCTTCTGGGGCCCGCCCTTCGCCGCCGCGGGTTTCGCGGCGGCGGCGGCAGCGGGCTCGGCGGCCTCGGCGGCCTCGGCGGGATCCTGCGGGATCGCGAGCGCCTTCTCCCACTCGTCGATCGCGTCGTCCCACGACGCGTCGTCGTCGCCGCCCATGATCCCCTTGAGGTCGCCCTTCAGCTTGGACCGATCGTCAGCCAAGTTCTTCCTCCCGGATCGGCGCCCGGAGCGTCGGCGCAGCGCGCCGCCACCATCAGACCTGCAGCTCCCGTCTGAGCGCGAGGTAGTCACGACTGACGGAGAAGACCATCAGGCGCGCGGCCTGCGGCTGCCCCACCAGCGCCTCCGTCACCGCCTCGGCCGTCAGCCCGGAGCGGCGCTCCGCCAGCTCGGGCACCAGCTGGTCCAGCGCGACGAGCACGTCGCCGCAGACCAGCAGCCCGGCGCGGTTCGCGGTCCCCAGCACGCCGTCCACCCAGGCGTCGAGGTCCCCTCCCTCCTGCAGGAAGCGGGTCACCGCGAGCGGCAAGGCCTTGCGCGCCTTGCGCGAGAGGACCTTGCCCAGCCGGCGTGCCTCCGCCTCCACCTGGCTCCGCGGCAGCGCGAAGCTCGCGCCGGGCTCCACGGTGAAGACGGCCGCCGCGAAGAGCAGCTCCAGCTCGGCCCGGCTCAGCACCTCGAGCGCGAAGGCCCGCTCGCGCAGGAGCGAGAAGACCCGACCGATCTTGAAGCGACGCGCGGGGCTGCTCGAGGCGACCACCGAATGTCCCACCACGACCGCCGGGTGCTCGGCGCCGATCCCGGCCACCAGCTCCGGGTCACGCGCCGAGAGATAGATGTCGTAGTCGAGGATGCCGAAGGCGGCGGCCACGCGATCCAGCGCCGCCGAGACCGGCCCACCCGCCTTGCGGTCGACGCGCTCGCCGCGCCCGACCCCGAAGCTGGCCGGGTCACCGGCGACGCGCCCCTCGAAGAGCCGCGGCGCCGCATCGGCGATGTGAGCCCAGATCTCCCCGTACGCGTTCTTCGCGCTCGGCTCGGCCAGCGAGTCCCTCCAGCTCTTCGCGCCTACCTGCTGCTTCGGCTCGAACGAGACCTTCGCCATGCGGCGCCCGTAGAGCTCCTGGTCCTCCCGCCCCGCCGACTGCAGGTAGCAGAGCGCGCCCATGCTGGCGAGCAACGCGTAGGTGTCCTCATCCCACTCGGCGACCTGCATCAGCTTGCGATAGAGGTCGACGGAGAGCGGCTGGGTGAGCAGGGCGTCACGCAGGTCGTCCTTGGCCCGCTCGAGGATCCGCTTGATATCGTCGGAGAGGCCCATCTGCTTGCAGAGCTGACGCAGGCCGCCGACGATCTGGATGCTGGTCGGATCGAGGTCGCGGGCGCGCAGCAGCGTCGACCGCGCCTCCTGCAGGTCCTTCATGTCCTTCCAGTAGAGGTCGCCGACCCGACGCAGGTTCTGCGCCTTCCACTCGCGGTCGGTGCGCAGCTCGCCCAGGCGCTCCAGCATGGTGACCGCGTGCGGGTAGTCGCGCAGCTGGACGTAGAGCTCGGCCAGCTGCTCGAGCACCTTCTCGTCGTCGGGCGCTGCGTCGAGGAAGCGGCGGCAGACCTCCACCGCCTCGGCGGTGCGCCCGAGCTTCCCGTGCAGCAGCTCGGCCATGCGCAGCACGGCGGCGCGCTTGATCGCCACCGTCTCCACCAGATCCAGGTAGCGCCGGTAGAGCTCGAGCGCGCGGGGCGCGTTGCCGTCCTCGTCGTAGAGTCGCGAGAGCTGCCGCAGCGCCTCCAGGTGGCGCGGCTCGATGCGGAGCACGTTCAGCAGGTCGCGCACCGCCCCCGCGCGATCATTCAGCCGCTGGAGGCGCAGCTCCGAGCGCTCGCAGTAGAGCGCGATCAGCGTGCTCGCGTCCTCGGTGTTGCGCAGGCGGTGTCCGATCACCTCGTCGAGCCCCTTCAGGTTCTCCCGCTCGAGGTACAGCGCGTGGAGGCGCTCGTAGGCGCGCAGGTCCCCCGGCTTCAGCGAGAGGACGCGGCGGTAGAGCATCGCCGCCTCCTCCTGGCGGGAGAGCCCGAGCAGGAGCTCGGCCCCGCGCGCCAGGGCCTCGGCCCGCGCCGCGCGATCGGAGTAGAGCTGGCCAAGCTGCACCCAGCAGCGGATCTCCTGCTCGCGGTCACCGGCCGCCTCGGCGATGCGCTGCGCGACGATCAGCGCCGGGAGGTGATCTGCCTCGCGCTGCAGGATCGGTTGCAGCTCGGCCGCGGCCTCTCGCAGGCGGCCGGCGCGCTCGTAGGCCTCCGCCAGGTGCAGCCTCATCTCCTCCCGCACCCGATCTGGCGCCACCTCGGCGAGCTGCCCGAGCAGCTCGGCGCGCTCCTCCGCGCCCAGATCAGAGCGCGCGAGGATCCCCGTCGTCGCCTCGAGCGACCGCCCGAGGCGCGTCGCGCGTGCATAGGCCTCGGCGCCGGCGAGCGGCTCGCCGGCAGCGTCGGCCAGCGTGCCCGCGCGGAGCTCGAGGACCGAGGCCGCTGCTGGATCCGCGATCCCGCTCGCGAGCTGCCCGCTCACCTCGGAGATCGTCAGGGGATCTCGCTCGCGAGCCGCCAGCCGCGCGCGCGCGAGGAGCCCGCGGCGATTGCCGGGCTCCTGCTCGAGGAGCTGAGCCCAGAGCTGCTTGCCGCGCTCCAGATCCTCGAGCGGACCGGCGCTCAGCCAGGCGCGCTCCTCGAGGAGCACCCGGGCCGCGTCCGGCGGCGCGATCCCCTGCAGCGCCTCGAGACCGCGGAGCGCCTCGGCCACGTCGCCGCGCGCGAGCTGTCGGCGGACCAGCCCCTCGATCGCATCCGCCACCAGGGCTGGATCGGGCGCGACCTCCACCGCCTTGGTCAGCACCTCCTCTGCCCGGTGCGCATCCGAGAGCTGGTCCTCGAGGACCTCGGCCAGGCGCAGGAGAGTGCGTGCCCGCGCCGGACCCGACGCGCGCTCCACCTGCCCCTCGAGCGCCTCCGCGAGCTTGGCGGCGTCGCCCGCGGCCGCGGCGGCCCGCGCCAGGTCGCGCAGCGCCGCCGGGCTCCCCGGCGCGACGCCGAGGAGCTCGCTGTAGATCGCGACGGCGTCGCCCGGTCGACCGAGCGCGCGCTCGTAGAGGGTACCGAGCGCGTGGAGCAGATCCTGCTTGCGCTCGCCGTCGGCCTGATCGGCCGCCCGGCGGAGGAGCGCCGCCAGATCCTGGTGGCGCCCCTGCCTGCGCAGGAGACCCTCGAGCGCGGCGAAGGCGAACGGGTGATCCGGGATCCGGTCGAGGATCTCGCGGTAGATGACGACGGCCTCATCGGAGCGCGCCAGCGGCCCCTCGCAGAGCCTCGCTCGCGCCAGCTTGATCCAGGCGAGGCGGGACTCGTCCTGCTCCAGGGCCTCGAGCTCGCGCAGCACCTGCTCGTGCTCCGCGTGGCGGCCAAGCCGCTCGAGGAGCGCGGCGGTGTGCCGCAAGAGGCGTGGGTCGTCACGGCGCAGCTCGCGCAGCCTCTTCAGGCAGCTCAGCTGTCGCTCGGGGTCGTCGAGCGGACCGGCGTAGAGCGCGAGCAGCTCCTCGAGGAGGAGCTCGGCCCCCTGCCCGGCCGCCGCCGCCTGCTCCTCGAGCAGCGCGGCGAGCCGCGCCTGCTGCCCCGTCGCGCGCAGCAGCTCCTCGAGCTCGTCGCGGGCGGCGAGCAGGGTCGGCTCCAGCGTGAGCGCGCGGGTGCAGAGCTCGATCGCCTGCTCGCGCCGCCCCAGCTGTCGGTGCGCGAGGAGCGCGGCGCGGACCAGCGCCGCGGCCTGCCAGGCGCGCTCGCCCCCACCCGGGATCCCGGACGCCTGCTGCGCGATGGCGACCGCCTCATCCAGCCAGAGCTGCACGAGGGCCTCCACGTCGCCGCGGGCCAGGTGCCGCCGCTCCTCGTCGACGAGGACGGGCAGGAAGCCAGGCGCCTGCTCGCGGGCCTGCAGGAACGCGTCGGAGGCGGTGGGGTCCTTCGCGTGTAGACGGGCGAGGCCGACGCGGTGCCAGCCCGCGGCGCGCTCGAGCGGGGTCATGGCCTGCTCGAGGCCCGTCTCGAGCAGTGAGGCGCAAAGCGGCCAGTCCTCGCGCTCCTCCGCGAGCTCGAGGAGGTCGCGCTGCAGCAGGCGCTCGTCGGGCGCCGCCTGCGCGGCCGCCGCCAGGAGCGTCTGGGCCAGCGCGAGGTCCTCGAGCTGCTCGCGCGCGACCTGCGCCGCGCCGCGCAGCTTGGCGGCGGCGAGGCGCGGCTCGGGCTCGGCGCGCTGGAGCAGCTCGTCCGCGTAGCGCCTGAGGATGCCCACCAGCTCGCGGTGCAGACCGGCCGAGAGCGCGAGGTGCTCGAGCTGCTCGAGCACCTCGCGGCGGCGCTGACCGATCGCGTAGGCCTCCTCCAGGATGGCCAGCGCCTGCTGCGGTGTGCCGCCGCTGAGCCGCTCCTGCAGCTGAGCCAGCTCGATCAGCATCAGCACCTTGCGGCCGGGGTCCCCGCAGGCGTCGACCATGCGGCGGTAGATGACCGCCTGGTTGGCCAGGTCGCCGGCGGCGAGCGCGATCTTCTCCAGCGCCAGCAGCGGCGCCAGCCAGCGAGGATGCGCCTCGTGCGCGGCGAGGAAGCTCTCGCTCGCCGACTCGGGGTCGGCGAGCCGGTCGAGCTGGATCCAGCCCTTCTCCAGCAGCACCTCCGCCTTGCGCCCGGGGTCGTCCTCGAAGCGCAGCTCCGCGTCCTGCAGCTTGAGCAGGTTCGGCCACAGCTTGCGGGTGATGAAGATGCGCCGGATGGCCCAGACGTTGGGCCGGAGCAGCGGGTCGAAGTTGAGCGCCTGGGCGTAGGCCTTCACCGCCCGCGCCTCGCTGTCGAGCCGGGCCTGGAGCAGGTGGCCGAGCTCGTACTGGATCAGGCCCCGTCGCTGGCGGTCCTCGTCCGCCTCCAGCTCGCGAATGAGCATCCCCTCCACGCGGTGCGGATCGTCCTCGCGTGCGCTGGCGAGCGCCTGCTGGAGGACATCCACCAGCGGCTCTTCGATGGTCGGCGGCTCGAGCTCGGCGGCGGGGGTCTCCTCGGCGATCCCCGACGCCTCCGCGGAGGCGACCTCGGGCATCGCCTCCTCCAGCGTCGCTGGCGGCAGATCGGTGGCGGCGCTCGCCACCGCAGACTCCTCCAGCGCGAGCAACGTCGCGGCCTCGCTGCGCCGTCCGGCCGTGGCGGCTGGCGCGGGCTCCGCGGCCACGCCCGCCGACAGCTTCGGCACGGCGGCCTGGACCGGCGTCGCGATCGGCTCTGCAGCCTCGGCCGCGACGAACGGCGCGGCAGCCTCGGTCGACGCGGTAACCTCGGTGGGGTCTGACCGCTCGAGCGGCGCGGCAGCGGCCACGACGACAGGCGCGGCAACCTCGGTGGGGTCTGACCGCTCGAGCGGCGCGGCAGCGGCCACGACGACAGGCGCGGCAGCCTCTGACAGCTCGATCGGCTCTGACAGGTCGATCGGCTCTGCAGCCTCGGCCACGACGGGCGCGGCAGCCTCGATCGCCAGCGCGGTGGCCTCGACCGGCGCGGCGGCCTCGGCGGCCTCGACCGGCACGCCAGCCTCGATGGGCGCTGAGAGCTCGATCGGCGCGGCAGCCTCGGCCAGGACGACGGGCTCGGCGGCCTCGATCACCGGCGCAGCGGCCTCGGGCTCCGCCCACGGCGCCACGTCCTCTGGCTCTCCGGCGGGCGACAGCTCCAGCTCG
>JAKLHH010000232.1 GCA_022710245.1 Myxococcota bacterium | reverse complement strand
TGCCGTGGCAAGGTGTAGCGCAGGCGGCGAGGCCATGCCAGGTCCGCCGCGAGCGCCTGACCACCCCGCGCCAGGTCCGCAGCGAGCGCCTGACCACCCTTGCCAGCCTGGCGCCGCCTGGCTTAGCTTCGCCGGGTCATGCCCCCTGCGAGGAGATGGCCCATGCGAGCTCTCGCTGTCCTGCTCACGATCACCGCCGCCGGCTGCGCCGGCCAGCAGCGCTGCGCCGAGCGGTCCGCCGCCCCGGGCACCATGCGCCTGCCCGCCTTTCCGCTCGAGGCGCTGCGCGGCCCGCACGCGCTCAGGGCGAAGCTCTACTTCGAGGCGGACGGGGCGCTCGGCAAGGTCTCGATCTATGTCTCCCGCGCCGGCATCCCCGACTGGGTCCACGCGATGGCTGACCAGGAGCTGGGCAAGGGCGAGGAGGTCGAGTTCGAGGTGGAGCAGTACGCGAACGGCGACACCGTCTACGAGGTGACCCGCCGCGTGGGGGGCAAGCGGATCGAGCTCTCCGTCCGCAGCACAGATCGCAAGAAGCTCTACCTCGAGCGCAAGGACCTGACGCTCGACTCGCTCCCGCCGCCGGTGAAGCAGACGGTCGCCGGGGTGGCGGGCTTCACCGGCAAGGAGGTGGAGCTGAAGGAGACCGGCGACCCGGCGACCTCGCTCTACGAGGTCGAGGGAGAGCTCGCCGGCGCGCCAGTGAAGCTCTGCGTCACGCCGGCCGGCAAGCTCACCGCGACCCGCCGCGGCTTCCCCGCCGTCGTCCAGCTCACCCGCTGAGCACCGCCCGCCCGTCGCTGAGCGCACCCCCACTCTCAGCTACCCGCGGCGGGGGCGAAGCAGCCCGCAGGGGAGAATCCACGCCCTGCCGCGGCTTCCTCCCCGGCGCCCCCGCCCGCCCGGCCCAAGAACCCTCGCTGACCGGGGCGAGCCGCGCCCGCCAGCACGGGAACGCGCCTTGCTTGCCTGCGGAGACGGAGGGCCGCGGTGGAGACACCGGAGCTGGTGATGACGCTGACCTCGCTGGTCCAGCTCGAGCTCGACGCGCGGGCCGCGTACAGCCAGGCCATCGCCGCCGCGGACGACGCGCTCCGCCCTCACCTCGTCGGCCTCCGTGACGAGCACCACCAGCGCCTGACCGCCCTCATCCAGCTCGTGCGCGACCTCGGCGGCATGCCCTCCGAGCCGACCTCCGACTTCAAGGGCTTCTACAGCGAGGGCTTCGTCGCTGCCGCCGAGGTCGACGGCCCCGCTGGCGCGCTCCGCGCCCTGCGCTCCAACGAGCGGCTCGTCGGCGAGCGCTACGAGGCTGTGCGACGGAGGGACCTGCGGCCGTGGGCGCGCGGCCTGATCGCGCGGGCGTGCGAGGAGGAGGCCACGCACCGCCGACGCCTCGACGAGCTCGCCGGGGCCTGAGCCCTGCGCAGCCCTGCTCACCACCCCACGCGCGCAGCGCAGATCCGCCGAGAGCCGTTGCGCCCCGCCACACTTCGAGGGTAGCCTTGGCCATTCCGGAAGTGGGAGGTGTCTGATGCGCCGAATGGCGTCGTTCCTCGCTGGCGGGGCGTTGCTCCTGACCGCGCTGCTTGGCGCGCGGCTGCTGCCTGGCTGCGCTGACCCGAACCTCTTCACCGACACGAACAGCACGCCTGGCGACGGAGGCGTCAAGGACGTGGACCTGAGCGGGCTCGTCTCGCTGCGCATCGTCCCCGCCGACGCCGAGCTCACCATCGTCAACAACCAGCCGGCCGTGCAGGCCTACAAGGCGCTGGGCAAGCTCGCCGACGGCAGCGAGCTGGACGTCACCGCGCAGACCGACTTCAACGTGGAGGACGCCTGGGTCGGCATCTTCAAGGGCAACGTCTTCACCTCCGCCGCCGAGCGCGGCGGCCACAGCCGCATCACCGCCGAGGCCGGCAAGGTGAACGCGGTGACCGGGGTCACCGTGGTCTACAAGCGCACCTTCCTCGGCGCGGACGTGCCCTCCTCGGTGGAGGACTCCTTCGCCAAGGCGACGCCCGACCCTGGGCGCGCGCCCTCGCTGGTCTACCCGCCGGACCGCGTCCTCATCCCGCCCAACCTGCGCGAGATGGAGATCCAGTGGCTGCCGGGCAACGGCAACGAGATCTTCGAGGTCTCGCTGAAGAGCGCGGCCGCCGACCTCCGTTTCTACACCAAGTGCACCAAGGCGGGGACGGGCTGCGGGCTGATCCCCGACGAGACCTCCTGGAAGGTGCTGGTCAAGGCGTTCCAGGGCGGCGACCCGGCCAAGGTCACCGTGCGCGGCGCCCCGACCAGCATGACCTCGGTCGGCACCTCGACCTCGCGCGAGCTGAGCGTCGCCGAGGAGGACATCCAGGGCGGGCTCTACTACTGGAACGCCACCCCGGGCGCCATCATCCGCTACGACTTCGGCCAGCCGAACCAGAAGGCCAAGCTCTTCTACACGGCGGGCGACGCCAAGGCGCTCTTCTGCGTGGGCTGCCACGCCATGTCGCGCGACGGCAAGAAGATGGCGGTCGGGCTCGACATGCCGGCGCCCGCGCCGCTCAAGCTGGTCGACGTGGCGACCAAGGCCGAGATCGCCTCCGGCGCCGCGAACTTCATGTCCTTCTCCCCCGACGCGAGCAAGATCATCACCTCCGACGGCAACAGCATGGTCCTGCGCGACGCCACCACCTACGCCGCGCTCAAGGAACCCCTCGTCGCCAAGGGCACGATGCCCGACTGGTCGCCGGACGGGACGCGGGTCGTCTACGCGGAGCCGAGCTTCACCTTCCCGCTCTTCGGGGCGCCGGGGATCTCGAAGGGCTCGCTGAATATCCTGGCCTACGACCCGGCCAAGGACTCCTGGAGCGGCGCGGCGCCGCTGGTCATCTCCGCCGGGGAGAACAACTACTACCCGACCTACTCGCCAGACAACGCCTGGATCGTCTTCAACCGCTGCACCAGCTGCGACCCGGCGGTGCCGAACTCCTCGGGGAGCTCGAGCTCCGGCTCCTCCTATGACTCGAAGGACGCCGCGCTCTGGATCATCCGCGCCGACCTGAAGGGCAAGCCGCTCGAGCTGAAGGAGGCGAACGGCGGCGCCGACCTCTGCAACTCCTGGCCGAAGTTCAGCCCCTTCCTGCAGAAGTACAAGGGCGGCAAGTTGATGTGGGTCACCTTCTCCAGCCGCCGCGACTACGGGCTGCGCCTCGCGGGCGAGGGGCGAGCCCAGATCTGGATGGCCGCCATCGACCCGTCCAAGAGCGAGATGGCGACCGACCCGAGCCACGCGGCGTTCTGGCTGCCCTTCCAGGACATCAAGACCGGCAACCACATCGCGCAGTGGGCGGAGACGGTGGTGAAGAAGGGCTGCACCAAGCCCGAGGACTGCCCGGGCGGTGAGTTCTGTGAGAACGGGCTCTGCGAGCCGAAGCCCATCGACTGAGCGGACGCGCCCTCCGGCCGCCTGCTTCACCGAGGACGAGATGACGAGAGACGGGATCGTGGCAGTGACCGGCGCGTCCGGTCACGTGGGGGCCAACCTGGTCCGGGCGCTCCTCGAGCGCGGGCGCCGCGTGCGGGTGCTCGTGCGCGAGGACACGCGCGCCGTCGACGGGCTCCCCGTCGAGCGGGTGCAGGCGAGCCTGTTCAACGAGGGAGAGCTGCGCGCGGCCTTCGCCGGCGCGGACGTGGTCTACCACTGCGCGGGCCGGGTGGAGATCGCGCGCGGCGAGGAGGAGCTGGTGCGGCGGACCAACGTGGACGGGGTCCGCCACGTGATGCAGGCCTGCCTCGCCGCCGGGGTCCGCCGGGTCGTACACTTCAGCTCCATCCACGCCTTCCAGCAGCGGCCCCAGGGCGAGCCGCTCGACGAGACGCGCCCGAAGGTGAACGGCGCCGGCCGCTTCTACGACGGCACCAAGGCCGCCGGCGAGCGGGAGGTGCTCGCCGCCGTCGCGCAGGGCCTCGACGCGGTGATCGTCAACCCGACCGGGGTGCTCGGCCCGCACGACCACAAGCCCTCGCCGATGGGCGACCTCATCCTGCGCCTCGCGCGCGGGCGCTTCCCCTTCATCGTCGACGGCGGCCACGACTGGGTCGACGCGCGCGACGTGGCGGAGGGCGCCATCGCGGCCGAGGAGCGCGGGCGCACCGGCGAGCGCTACCTCCTCTCCGGGGCCTGGGCGCCGGTCGGCGAGCTGGCGCGCCTGATCCGCGAGCTGACCGGCTGCCGCCCGCCGCTCTGGGCCTCGCCGCTCTGGCTCGCCGCGGTCGGCGCGCCCTTCCTGGAGGGCGTGAGCCGCCTGACGCACACGCGGCCGCTCTACACGCGCGACTCGATCGACGTGCTCCGCGAGGCGAACCGACAGATCAGCCACGCGAAGGCCGAGCGCGAGCTCGGCTATCGGCCGCGGCCGCTCCAGGAGACGATCGAGGCGACGCTGCGCTGGCAGCAGGAGCGCGGCGCGCTCGGCTGACGCTCCCCACCGTCCGTCTGTCCGGATCCACCCTCTGGCCGGACCTTCTCTACACCGAGAACGCGCCCGGGCCTCCGCCTCGCCTGCTCCTCATGCTACGAAGATTGTGTCTTCAGGGGAGTCCGGCGATGACGGAGCGAATCCTCTCAGCGTCTCTTGATGTGATTAGCCTGGCCAGTTTGATGCTTAGGGCACAGTCAACGAGGAAGGCAACACCGTGCTCGGCATCAACGCCATATACGAAGCAGCCAAGATCAGTGATGCCGGCGGACGCCATGCTCTCTTCGAGCGCGTGAGCTCCCTTCGTCGCCAGCTGATAAACAGCATTGTCCGACGACAGCGGCGCTGTCGGAAAGCCGATCAAGTGACCTCGTTCGTCGACGAGACCATGGGTGAGGCCACACGTTGATTGCGCGACCCCTTGTGCGTTGAACACGATCACAGCCACTGCTCCGGCGTCTCTCTGCAACTGCGCCACAAGGTCCTGCACCGCTGCCAGTTCACTTGCCATCGCACCTTGACTCCATGACGTGCCGAGCGGATAGCGAGAGGAGCTCAGAGGTACCTGAGCGGCGTCCAGGGCCGCCCGTCCTCGCGCTGTCGCGCGAGCTCCCAGGCGCGCTCGGCCGGCGGCAGCTCCATCGCGGCGGGGATGATCCCCTCCCCGACCAGCGCGGCGCGCAGCTCCTCGGCGCGCTCGCGCGGGAGCAGCGCGCGGCGGCTGCAGTCGCGCAGGCGGTCCCCGATGCTCTCCGGGCTCCAGCGCCGCTGGGCGAGGTCGTGCGCGACGCGCACCACCCCCGCCCGCGCCAGGCTCCCCTGGTCCCAGAGCCCGATCGCGATCTGCAGCGCGCCGCGACAGCCGACCAGCCCGGGCGAGGCGTCGAGGAACGCCTCCGCGGCGCCGTGCCGCTCCATCCGCACGTAGGCGCGCCGCACGCCGCCGCGCCCCCGCGCCTCCAGGGCCAGCTCGCCGATCGACCGCGCGTCGTCGTAGGCGACCCCTTGCCGGGTGAGCACGCGCTGCAGCTGCTCGCCCTCGACGCGGCCCGCGAGGAGGTCGGCGTAGAGGGTGAAGGCGAGCGGGTCGGTCTCCAGGTCGTCACCGAGCAGCGTCTCCTGCACGCCGTCGGGGAGCTCGCGGCGCCCGACCAGGAGCGCGGTGAGCTTGAAGCCGAGCTGCTCCTTCATCCGCTTGAGGCGCAGCCCGGAGAGCACCGCCACCCAGTCCTTGAAGGTGGTGCCGTCGAACTCGAGCCCGTCGAGGAGCATCTTGCGCTCGATCACCTTGCGCAGCTGCGCCGGGCTGGCGGAGATGAAGTAGAGCGGCGTCTGGCGGCTGTCCCGCCCCGGCCCGCGCCGCACCTCCTTGAGCAGCGCGACCATCCCCTCGATGTCCTGCTTGTCGATGGCGAACTCGAAGGGGATGCGCGCGAGCCCCTTCAGGGTCGAGAAGCGCGTCGCCAGGTAGGTGCGATCGATGTCGCAGATGAAGACCTCGCCGCTCCAGCCAGGCTCGAAGCTGCGCTCGTTGCGCCGGTCGATGGGGAAGGTCATCGCTCGCCGGCCGCGCTGATGATCATCCCGGGGAATTCGCCCTGCTCGCCTCCTTCGGAGGCTCCGCGATGAAAGGCGAATTCGCGCCCGATCTGCCTGGCCATCAGCCCCTCGATCGCCGCGCCGACGCTGACGCCCTCGTAGAGGAGCGCGTGGACCGCGCTGACGATGGGGAGCTCGAGCCCGTGGGCCTTCGCGTAGCGATGCACGGCGCGCGTCGTCTTCACCCCCTCGGCGACCATGAACATGCCCCGCGTGATCTCCTCGATCGTCTGCCCGCGCGCGAGCCGCTCGCCGACCTGGTGGTTACGCGAGAGCGGCGAGGCGCAGGTCGCGATCAGGTCGCCGACGCCGGCCATGCCACCGAAGGTGACGAGGTCGGCGCCCATGGCGGCGCCGAGGCGGGCCATCTCGCTCAGGCTGCGCGTCAGCAGCGAGGCCTTGGTGTTGTCGCCCAGCCCGAGCCCGTCGACGACGCCGGCCGCGATGGCGACCACGTTCTTGAACGCCCCCGCGACCTCGGCGCCCACCACGTCGCTGCCCCCGTAGACGCGGAACGTGTTGCAGTGGAGCGCCTGCTGGGCGAGACGGATCGCCTCCTCGAACTTGGAGGCGACCAGCGTCGCGGCCGGGTGCCGGGCGGCGATCTCCGCCGAGAGGTTGGGCCCGCTGAGGACGCCGATCTTGCGGACGCAGGTCTCCTCGCGGATCACCTCGCTCATCCGCTTGAAGGTCTCCACCTCGAGCCCCTTCACGCAGTGGACCACCACCTGGTCGCCCTGCAGGCACCCGCCGATCGCCTGGGCGACCGCGCGGAGGCCGTGCGAGGGCACGACCAGCAGGATCAGCCGGCAGCGCTCGCAGATGGACGAGAGCTCGTTCACCGCGCGCACCCGGTCGGGCAGGCGGTGGCCAGGCAGGTAGCGCTCGTTGCTGTGCGCCTCGTTCAGCTCGCGGCAGAGCTCCGCGCTGCGCGCCCAGAGCAGCGTCTCGTGCCCGTTCTCGCCTGCGATCTTCGCCAGCGTGGTGCCCCAGCTCCCGGCACCGACGACACCCACGGTCAGAGTTGCCGGTCCGGAACCGGCAGAGCCAGCAGTCATCATGCGCGCGCTCCTCTGGTCTAGCTGATGCTCTTCCGCCCGGGGCGGAGACCCGCAGGGCATCAGGCGGTCGGCGCCTCGAGCTCGAGGCCAGCAGGCGGCGCCTCGGGGCGCGCCACCCGGCGCGGGGCCTCCAGCTCCGGCGGCGGCGCCGAGAGCTGCCGGCCCAGATCATAGCCGCGGAGGCGGTTGCTGTAGAAGAGGAGCAGGTTGCGGTCCTCGTGGAAGACGCGGTCGCCGCGCCGCACCGCCGCGGGCCGCGTGTGATAGATGCCGAAGTGCTTGAGCGCGTTCCCGACGATCTCCTGCACGTCGCCGCTGGCGACCACGTCGCCCAGCGTCGGTCCGCCCTCGCGCCGGCGCAGCACACCGAGGACGCGCTCCACCTCGGCGTGCAGCTCCGGCATGGGGAAGGAGGCGACGTGGCCGCCCGTGCGCAGCAGGCGGTAGAGGTCGAGCCCGGGGTTGCGCTGCTTGAGGAGGTCGAAGAGCGCGTAGGCGACCAGGTTGGTGCTCATCACCACGTTACGGCGCAGGTAGCTGTGGACGAGCTCCTCGGCCGCGTCGCGCGTGTACTGGGCGTCGCGCTGGTCGTCGTAGACCGGCTCACCGCCGCGCATCACGTAGCGGCGCGCGTCGACGACGCGGCCGCGCGCGTCGAGGCTGCGGCCCTCCTGGTCGACCCGGTTACCGAAGACGTCGAGCGGCTCGCCGAAGTTGACGACGATGTTCGACTCCAGCGAGTAGAGGTGGCTCATGAAGTTCAGCACCCGCCGCGGGCGGGAGAACTCGTCGTCGTCGATGACGTAGCGCGCCTTGCCGGTCTCGGTCAGGTAGTCGTCGATCAGCGTCTCGGCCTCGAGCACCAGCTTGTAGGAGAGCGTGCAGGGGCAGAGGTAGAGGTTCGGCTTTGGCCTCCCCGCGCGCAGGTTGCCGATGTAGGCGCGCAGCGAGGCGCCGAGCAGGCCGAGCTTCAGCTTGCGCTCCACGGCGCCGCTGCGGCTCCGCGTCCCGCCCGGGAAGAAGAGGTTCGAGTAGCCGAGCTCCATGGAGAAGGTCGCGTACTCCTTCAGCACGTCCTTGTAGACGCGGCAGACCTTCTTGCGGTCGACGCGGTAGGCGCCGAGGTTGCGCATGAAGAAGGAGATGAGCGGGTTGGTGAAGAGGTTGAGACCGGCGCCGTAGGTGAGCGGGGGCAGGCCCGTCAGGTAGACGGCGTAGCCGAGGACGATGCTGTCCAGGTTCGAGGAGTGCGTCGGCACCACCACCAGGGTGCCGCGGTCGAGGAGGCGGCGGACGTGGTCGACCTCGCCGGTCACGCGCAGGTGGTCGGCGAGGCCGCGCTGCATCCCCTCGAGCGAGATCAGCCGCGCCGGGCTCATCGCGTTGAGCAGCGCCCAGAGCCCCGGCGGGATGATGCGCGTCGAGAACCGGTAGACCCGCTCGTCGAAGTTGCCCACCACCTCGGCGACGAAGCGGCGCGCGATGCGCTCCAGCAGGTGCCTGAGGTCCTGGTCGGAGGCGTGGCGCAGGTGCTTCTGCACGCTGTCGTAGAAGGCCCCCTGCTCCTTCGCCCCGCGGCCGTGCTCGTGCTCGAGCCGGCGCCGCTCGTGGTAGAGCGTGTCGTTGACCAGGGTCTCGAGGAAGCCCTCGGGCGCCGAGCGCGCCTCCTCCATGTAGCGCTCGATCACCCGGCTCACCACCTCCACCTGGATCCGCTCCCTGTCCGCTGGCCTCATCTCGCTCGTCTCCTGTGCTCGGGTGCCCCTGCCTCGCGCTTAGGATAGCTCGACCTCGGGGTGCACGCCGCCCGATCCGCTACAAAAGACTCGGCATTTGGGCGCGGTGCGTCAGGGACAGGACGCGGCTCAGGGCTCGAGGGGGTAGGCCCCCGGCGGGAGCGTGGCGCGGATATCCTCGATGGAGCCGCCCGCG
>JAKLHH010000231.1 GCA_022710245.1 Myxococcota bacterium | reverse complement strand
CCGGCCGGCTGGCGGGCGTCCTGCGCAGGCCGGTGACGATCGTCGCGAACCTCTCCTTCCTCGCTGCCATCGTCGTGCCGCTATCGATCAAGAGCCAGGCGCTGCGCCAGGTCGGCTGGCCGGGGGCGGCGGCGCTGCTGGTGCTGGTCCTCGGAGGCCTGGCGGTCGGGTGGTGGCTGGGAGGGCCGGGGCCGGACACCAGGCGCGTGCTGGCGGTGGCGACCAGCATGCGCAACGCGGCGGTGTGCCTGCTGATCGCCGTCGCCGCCTTCCCCCGACGCGACGTGGACGCGATGGTGGTCGCCTTCCTCGCGCTGTCGGTGCCGCCGAGCATGCTGCTGATGCTGGGCTTCGCTGTCGCCGGCCGCCGGAGGAGGGGCGAGCCGAGACCTCAGGAGTGACACCCTCCGGGACGGCGCGAGGAGCGCCCCGTCGACGGAGAGGCTGGAGAGAGATGATGAGCAAGCGTTTCGGAGGAAAGATCGAGATCGACGTGCGCGACTCGCAGCCGGACTGGAGCGCCTACGAGCAGCCGCGCGCGCCCGAGGGAGCACCGAACGTGCTCTTCATCGTCTGGGACGACGTCGGTTTCGGGGCGTTCGACTGCTACGGGGGCCTGATCGAGGCGCCCACCATGAAGCGGTTCGCCGAGCAGGGGGTCCGCTGCACGCAGTTTCACACCACCGCCCTCTGCTCGCCGACCCGCTCCTGCCTGCTCACCGGGCGCAACGCGACGAGCAACGGGATGTCCTGCATCACCGAGGGAGCGACGGGCTATCCGGGGGGCAACGCGCGCATCCCGTTCGAGAACGGGATGCTCGCCGAGACCTTGGTCGAGCGCGGCTGGAGCACCTTCGCGGTCGGCAAGTGGCACCTCACGCCGGCCGATGAGGGCAACGTGGGGAGCTCGCGGCAGCGCTGGCCGCTGGGCCGGGGCTTCGAGCGCTTCTACGGCTTCCTCGGGGGTGAGTCGGACCAGTACTACCCCGAGCTCGTCGAGGACAACCACCCGGTGGAGCCGCCCGCCACGCCCGCCGAGGGCTATCACCTGAGCCAGGACCTGGCGAACAAGGCGATCGAGCTCATCCGCGACAGCCGGAGCATCAACCCGGAGAAGCCCTGGCTGCTCTACTTCTGTCCCGGCGCCGGACACGCCCCGCACCAGGTCCGGAAGGAGTGGTCGGATCGCTACCAGGGCAAGTTCGACATGGGCTACGAGGAGTACCGGCGGCTCGTGCTCGCCAGGCAGAAGCAGCTGGGGCTGGTGCCCGACCACCTGGAGCTGCCGCCGCTCAACCCCTACGAGGGCGTCAAGAGCGCGGAGGGCAAGCCCTGGCCGCCGCTCGACGTGGTGCGCCCCTGGGCCTCGCTCTCCGAGGACGAGCGGCGACTCTTCCGGCGCATGGCCGAGGTCTACGCCGGCTTCGTCAGCTACACCGACGCGCAGATCGGCCGCCTGGTCGACTACCTCGAGGAGTCGGGGCAGCTCGAGAACACCATCGTGGTGGTGGTCTCCGACAACGGCGCCAGCGGCGAGGGGGGGCCGAACGGCTCGGTGAACGAGTGCAAGTTCTTCAACGGCATCCCCGACGACATCCAGGACAACCTCAGGCACCTCGACGACCTCGGCAGCGAGAAGACCTACAACCACTACTGCACCGGCTGGGCGATGGCCTTCAACACGCCCTTCAAGCTGTGGAAGCGCTACTCCGGCCACGAGGGGGGCACCTCCGACCCGCTCCTGATCTCCTGGCCCAGGGGGCTCAAGGCCCGGGGCGAGCTCCGGCACCAGTACCTGCACGCGATCGACCTGGTGCCCACGCTCTACGACTGCCTCGGCCTCGAGCCGCCGGAGACGATCAAGGGCTACGTGCAGAGCCCCCTCGAGGGAGCGAGCTTCCGGGCCGGCCTGGAGGACCCGCGGGCGCCGGCGCCCCGGGACACGCAGTTCTACACCATGCTCGGCACGCGCGGGATCTGGCACCGGGGCTGGTTCGCCTGCACCATCCACCCGGCCCTCTCGGGCTGGGGCCACTTCGACGAGGACGTCTGGGAGCTCTACCACCTCGAGCGCGACCGCACCCAGCTCGTCAACCTCGCCGACCAGCACCCGGAGAAGCTCGAGCAGCTGAAGGCGCTCTGGTTCGTCGAGGCGGGCAGGCTCGACGGCCTGCCCCTCGACGATCGAGAGGCGGCCGCGATCGTGACGGAGGGGCGCCCGCAGCCGACCGCCCCGCGCGACCGCTACGTCTATTACCCGGACTGCGCGCCGGTGCCGGAGGCCGTCGCGGTCAGCATCCGCGGACGCTCCTACAGCCTCGCCGCCAGCGTCGAGCTCGAGCCGGAGGCCGAGGGCGTGCTCTTCGCGCACGGCGGTCGCTTCGGCGGGCACAGCCTCTACGTCAAGGACCACAAGCTCTGCTACGTCTACAACTACCTCGGAGAGAACGAGCAGCGGCTGGTGTCGACGAGGCCGGTGCCCGAGGGGCGCTGCCTCCTCGGCGTCTGCTTTCAGCTGCAGCAGCGGCAGGCGACCGGCTTCGTCGGGATGGCCGAGCTGCGGATCGACGGCGAGGCCGCGGGCTCGCTCAAGCTCACCACGCAGCCCGGCAACTTCTCGCTGACCGGCGAAGGCCTCTGCGTGGGTCGGGAGAGCGGCCAGGCGGTCTCCAGCGACTACCGCGCGCCGTTCGCCTTCCGGGGAGGAGTCATCAAGGAGGTGGTCGTCGACGTGAGCGGTGAGCCCTACCGCGACCTGGAGAAGGAGCTCTCGGCGATGCTGCGCCGGGATTGAAGACAGATCCCTGTGCTCCAGCGAGGAGCGCGGGGCAACGAGGAGAGGAGCATCGAATGAACAGGAATGGAGAGGGTCGCGCCTCGCGCGCGAGGTTCACCGGCGGTCGCCTCGCGCTCGCCGGCGCTGTGGCGCTGGCGGCGCTGCTGGGGGTCCACGAGGCGCGGTCGCACGCGGCACCCGAGCAGGCTGCCGCCAAGGCTCAGGAAGGCGTGATCGATCCCAAGGCGGACGCGGTCCTGCGCCGGATGAGCGACTACCTGAGCGGGCTGAAGAGCTTCCGCGTCGAGGCGACGACCATCGACGAGAAGGTCACCACCGAGGGGCAGAAGATCCAGGAGGTGAAGGAGTCCCGCGTCGCGCTCCGGCGACCGGCGGACCTGCGGGTCGACCGCGTCGGTCCCATGGGCCACGTGATCTTCCGCTACGACGGCTCGCAGTTCAGCATCGTCAGCGTGGAGCGGAAGCTCTACGCGACCGCGGCGGCGCCGGGGAAGCTGGCGGCGGCGATCGACCAGGCCAGGGACAAGCTGCAGATCGATGCACCGGGAGGGGACCTGCTGGTGCCCAACTCCTACGAGTCGCTGATCGACGGCGTCACCACGGGGCGCTACATCGGGCTCGAGCCGATCGACGGCAAGATGGCCCACCACCTGGCGATGACCAAGGGCGTCGTCGACTACCAGATCTGGATCCAGGACGGCCCGGAGCCGCTGCCGCTGCGCTACGTGATCACGAGCAAGGACATCAAGAGCAAGCCCGAGTTCACGCTCGAGCTCCGCCGCTGGGAGACCAACGTCCCGCTGGCGGACGACGCCTTCGCCTTCGAGCCCCCGCCCGGGAGCAAGCGGGTCCAGTTCAGCGCGTCCGCCAAGAGCACCCCGCAAGGTTGATGGAAGAGGTTGAGTGAAAGGAAGGATGTCATGATGACTCGCAGGACAAGGCGGCGAGCCTGGCTCGCAGGGCTCGCCGGGTTCGTGATGATGGGTTCGTTGTGGTTCGACGCACCGCTCGTGCGTGAGGCGCAGGCCGTCGTCGGGCGACCGATGACGCCGGTCAGCTACGCGGGCGTCGCCCGCAGGACCACGCGCAGGACGGTGGCCGTGAGCGCTGCCACCCCGGGGCCGGTCCGCTGGTGACCTCGGCCGGCGCGCGGGGCGCGGGCGCCGTGCGCGTGGCGTGCCGCCCCGGGTCGAGCCGGGCCAGTCAGGGTGACAGCCGACCCGGGGAGCAGGGAGGACGATGAGGTATCGGCGCTGGGGCGCGCTCGCGGTCATCACGCTCCTCTGCGGGGCCGGCGTCGGGGCGGAGCAGGCGGCGACCGAGTTGATCCAGCACAAGGTCCACGCGGTGCTCGCCATCCTGCGCGACCCGGCGCTGCAGGGGCCCGCGAGGCGCACGCAGCGACGCCAGCGGATCCTCGAGGAGGCGAACACCATCTTCGCCTGGGACGAGATCGCGCGGAGCAGCCTCGGGGTGACCTGGCGGGAGCTGGACCCGACGCGACGGGCGCGCTTCGTGGAGCTCTTCCGCGGCGCGGTCGCCAACTACTACCTCGACCAGATCGACAGCCTGGCCGGCACCGAGCAGGTGACGGTCAAGGCCGGCATGGCGGAGGGCGCGCGGCAGATGGTCACGACCGTGGTCCGGGGCCGCCGCCAGCCGGTGCAGATCGACTACTACCTCGAGAAGTACGCGGAGGGCTGGCGCGTCGTCGACCTCAGCGTCGAGGGGGTCAGCGTCGTCAACAACTACCGCAGCCGCTTCCGTCACTACCTGACGGACCACTCCTTCGACGACCTGCTCACCAGGCTCCGCATCGGTCGCTCCCGCGGCGCCGGGGCTGCCCGTCGCCCATCGTGACCCTCCACGTCGTCGAAGCCAGTGAGCGAGCGCGAGGAGAGCTCAGCGTCGCTCGACGCCGACGAGCACGAAGCCGCGAGCGGGGCCGAGGTCGTAGAGGTGCGTCCGCAGCGTGCCCGGGGGCACGCCGGGCCGGCGCACGGTGATCTCGACCACCGCGTAGCGCAGCGGGTGCGCGTCCGGCGCGCCGCGAGGAGCGAGCGCCTGCGGCCGCAGCCCCGCCAGGGGCAGCGGGAGGCAGGTCGAGTCCGGGTGGCCGGCCCGCGGGCGGAGCTGGGCGGCGCCGAGGACCTGCTCGAGGCGCTCGCCGGCCAGCAGGCGCACCGCGTAGACGACCCGCGCGGGATCGACCACGCCGTGGCGGACGCCGAGGTCGGCGAAGCAGAGCCTGCTCGCGCCGCCCGGAGAGCGCTGCAGCGTCGCCTCGGCGAGCGGGACGTGACGCCCGAGGTACTCGGCGGCGATCCGGTCACGCCGCTCGATCAGCGCCTGCAGGAGGTAGCGCTCGGCGTCGGGATCGCTGAGCCTGGCCTCGCGCACCACCGCGCGCAGGTGCTCGTCGCTGAGCCGCACGATGCCGCGGACCATCCAGAGCGCGTCGCGCCAGGTCATCCGCTCGTAGGCGGGGTGGGGAGTGATCGACCTCCAGCGCGAGGGCTGCAGGTCGCTCCAGCCGAAGTAGCCGAAGATCGCGCCCCCCGGCCGGGGCCAGGGCCCGTACCAGGGCCGCCGCACGGCCCCGAGGCTGAGGAGGTCGGTGAAGATCTGGCCGAGGTCCCAGTAGTGGCCGTGGCCGACGCTGCGGTTCAGCCGGTCAGCCCCCGCCCACTCCCCGCCGAAGCTGTCGCCGAAGTCGAGCTGGTAGTGGCGGACGAAGCGGCGGCCTCCCTCCTCGACCCAGGCGTCGAGGGAGTTCTCCTCCCGCGTGTCGAAGTGGCCGACCCAGGCGACGAGCAGGCGCTCGGCGCGCAGCTCGCGGCGGTCCTCGTGCGGGACGACGTCGTTCGGATCGTCCCCGCGCACGCCGCGCGCCGGGTGCGGACCCAGCGGCTCGCCCGGCAGCAGCCGGCTCGCCAGCGCGCGCAGCCGTCCGTCGCGGAGCCGCAGCCCCTTGCCCAGGAGCTCGGCCAGCCGCTCGCGGGTGAGGTGCCGGCGGAGCCCGCGGTCGTTCTCGAAGGTCGCGTCGCTCGCGAGCACCAGCTCCTCGGGGCGGAAGGTCACCACCTGGTTGCAGGGGGTGAAGTAGCCGAGCGCGTGGTAGAGGCGCGAGACGACGACGTCCGCCGCGCTGGCCCGCTCGGGCTGGTTCTTCGGGTCGTCGAGCTTGAAGAGGTAGCGCTGGCCGCCGCGCGCGCGCACGAAGAAGCCGGGCGTGAGGCCCTCGTCCTTGCTCGAGGTCACCTGCCAGGGGCCGCGCAGCCCCTCGAGGTCCGAGGGCTGGCAGCTGCCGAGGGCGGCCTCGCGCGGCGACAGCGGGCGCCGTCCGATGCGGTCTTCGAACCACGAGCTGTCCGGCACCTCGTCGACGGCGTTCACGTTCACCGCCTCGCCGGGGAGCGGCAGCGCGAGCGGGTCGATCAGGGGACGCAGCACGCTCTCCTCGAACCCGCCGGTGTAGAGACCGGAGAAGTACTTCGCGGGCCTGCGCGGCACCGGGTTGCGATCGGGATCGTTCCAGAGCGGCGCCGCCAGCGGGAACCGCCGCACGGCGTGACCCTGGCAGCCGCCCTGGAGCGCGAGAGCGAGCGCGAGCGCGAGCCTGAGGGGGAAGGTGTCCACGTCAGAACCCCGGGTGAAGGCCGACGGTGAAGCTGAAGGAGTCGGCCTTGAGCAGGCGCGAGTCCAGGCGGCTGGTCCCGCCCCCGACGATCAGGTCGAAGGAGATGTCACGCTTCACGGCGGTGCGCAGGGCCAGGCCCCAGCCGAGGAACATCCGCTGCAGGGCGATCTCCTCGAAGTGGGCGCTGAAGGCGTTGCCCAGGTTGAGGAAGAGCTCGGCGTCGAGGTAGGCCCAGATCGGGTAGCGGTAGCTGGTGGTGATCTCGAGGGCGCTCTCGCCGCGGAAGCGGCCCCACAGGTAGCCCCGCATCCGGCGTCGCCCGCCCATCACGATCAGCTCGGTGAAGGGCACCGGGTCGGTGCCGACGTTCTCGACGCCCGCGGCGAAGACCCGGAGGCCGAGCACGTGGCGCCTGCCGGTGAGGTCGAGCATGCCGGCCGCCTCTCCGCCCCAGCGCACGAAGCACAGCGCGCGGTTCCCCGGGTCGATGCGGTAGGCGGTGAAGAGCTCGAGCCGCAGCCCCGTCTCCGGGTTGGTGAGCCGCGGCTGCCGGGTGTCGAGCGCGAGGCGCAGCGTCCCTCCGACCAGGCTGTAGCCGGCGAAGCCGGGGATGGCGGCGGCGTCGAAGAACGTGTCGATGGAGGGCGTCTGCCCCTCGGCGAAGCTGGCGCGGCGGTAGCCGAGGCGGAGGCTGAAGCGGTTGAGGCCGCCGAGCTCGGCGCTCACCGTGCCCCAGGCGTCGACGATGTTGCGCCGGTAGTAGCTCTGCTCCGAGCTCAGCGTGGCCGGTCCGATGCCGAAGAAGGGCTGGTCCGGACGCCGCACGTAGCGGCCGTGCAGGCCGAGGCGAACCCCGCCGGGTCGCTGCCAGTCGCTGTGCCCCTGCACGGCGATCCAGTCGTGGCTCCAGAAGCCGCCGTGCAGGGTCAGCTGGTGGCCGCGCCCGAGCAGGTCGTCGGCGAAGAAGTAGATCCCCACCGAGGGGCTGAGCCCGAACTCGTAGAGGAAGGTGGGGATGAGCCCCATCCGGCCGTCGCGCCAGACGAAGAACCAGCGCAGCCAGGGGAAGATGTGATGCTCCTCGCCGAGCTTCGAGAGCTGGACCAGCGGCCAGCGCACCAGCGAGTCGAGGACCAGGTGGACGGGGAGGAGGACCACCCGCGGGACCCAGAGCACGACCGCTCGCGCCGAGGCAGCCGGCCGGGGCCGTCCATCATAGCTGGGTCGCGGCCGCCGCGCGCCGGGTGGAGCCGAGCTCGGCGGCAGCTCGCGCGTGTCGGGCGGCTCGGCCGAGGCCGTCGCCGAGACCGTCGCGGCCTCGCGGGACGCCGGCGCCGCGTGACCTGCGGTCGTCGCGAGCAGCCAGCAGGTCGCAGCGATCGAAGTCCCGAGGTGCCTGCCCAGCTGCCCCACGTCCGCCTCCCGCCGCCCGAGCCGAGCCAGGACGAAGTATGACGGCCGACGCACACGCTTCAAGGCGAATGGAGCGGCGCGCGACCGGCGCGGCGGCTAGAGCAGGCTCTTGCCCAGCGTCTTGATGATCTCGGCGGCGGAGACCGTGCTGGCCCAGAGGGGGAGCATCGGGAGCAGCGCCACCACGGCGAGCTCGGTCAGCAGCCGGACCGAGATCGGCACCACCCGCGCGTCCGCCATGACCTCGAACGAGGTGCCGAGGTCCGCCAGCGACTGCGGGTCGGGAGTGCCGAGCGGCATCGGCGCTCGCCCCTCGATCCACTGGGCGCGGAAGGCGAGCGAGTAGGCGAGGGCCAGCGCGCTGAGCTCGCGGCGGGTCTTGCGCTTGAGGCGCTGCAGCGGGCCCACGAAGACGAGCAGGGGCGCAACGGCGATGAAGACCACGAGCAGCACGTAGCCCGCGATGAGATCGAGGAGCTGGTGGAAGGTGACGCCGTCGAAGGCGATCCGGGAGCCCCAGCTGGCGGCGAGCATGGAGCCCACGGCCAGGCCCGTGAGCTCGAAGTTGCGCGAGGGGTGGTCGAGGGGACCGAGGCCGCCGCAGCGATCGGGGTGGGTCCCGACCAGGCCGAGCTCGAGCCGCGAGAGACGGGTGAGCAGCCAGGCCCAGAGGCACCAGCGGTAGGCCCAGCGGAGGAGGAGGAAGCGGAAGATGGGGAGCGCGACCGCGAGGTGCCACCAGGCGAGCAGCCCGCGCGCGGTGCGCAGAGCCGGGAGCGCGGCGAGCACTGCGATGGCCAGCAGCAGGGCCGCGGCGAGCGGCGAGTCGCGTAGCCGCTCGACCTGCCGCCGGGCGACCTCGTAGGCAGGCCGCTGCGCGTCGCCGAGGATCCCCGACTCCCGCAGGTAGCGCAGGGACTCGTCGACGCGGTCGCCGACCTTCAGCCCGGCGAGGAAGAGCAGCGGCACGCTGATCAGGAAGCGCACGTGCATGTCGAAGCGATAGAGGAGCGGCTCCCAGCGCCCCGAGGCGAGGCTCTGCACCAGGCTGATGACCTCGACGGGCAGCCAGGCGACCGCGGCGACCAGCAGGACCTGCCGGGGCGCATCGAGCGCGTTGCCCCGCACCACCCCCAGCCTCTGCTGGAGCTTGAAGAAGGGACCGCCCTGCCAGAGCTGGAGGTCGGTCGCGGTCGGGTCGGTCGCGGTCGGGTTGCCCGTGGTG
>JAKLHH010000230.1 GCA_022710245.1 Myxococcota bacterium | reverse complement strand
CCGGCGAGCCATCGCGCGCTGGTTGAGGGCGTGGAAGATCGAGCGGCGGGGGAGCGCCGGCATCCCGCTCAGCCGCGCCAGGTCCTCGAGCTCGTCGACGACCACCGGGTCGACGATGAACGCCGGGCAGCGCGCGCGCTCGGCGACCTTGGCGGCGATCAGGCCGCCCAGGTTCGAGGCGTGGTCGCCCTGGAGGCCGGCGCTGAGGTCCGCCTGCATCTTCTCGCTGACCCGGTAGGTCCCGCCTGCGAGCGGCCGCAGCAGCCCGCCGCGTCCGACCACGGCGTCGAGGGTCTCCAGCTTGAAGCCCGCCTCGGCGAGGACGCGCTCGATCACCTGGGAGCGGAGCTCGAACTGCTCCATCACCCGCTTGAAGGGCGCGAGCTCCTTCTCGGAGTGCGAGACCTCGTGCCGCAGGGTCGCCCTGTCAGCGTCGAAGACGGCGATCTTGGTGGAGGTGGAGCCAGGGTTGATGACGAGGATGCAGGGGCTGGTTCCCTTGAGCATGGCCGACTCTACCACGCTTCACGCCGGGCTCAGCCCCGGAACCGAACGCCCCGCGCCGCTGCCGTCAAGGGCAGGTCTGGTACCAGGCGTCGAGCTCGAGGTGCTTGATCAGGGTGGAGAACCCGTACTTCTTCATGTCCGGGCAGACCGACTCGACGTCGGACTGCGGGGTGTACTCCACGTGGAAGACCGCCTTGCCCGCGGTGATGAAGGGCGACTCCGTGTCGCACTCGTCGAACTCGTGGCACTGCTCGTTGAGGGCCCAGTCGAAGAGCTGGACCAGCTCCGGGACCTGGGCGAGGTCGTTCTTCAGCCCGACCGAGAGCCCGCGGGCGTGCGCCTCCGTGGCGAGGAAGGTGTTGAAGCTGAGCTGGTCGGCGGCCTTGAGGGAGAAGCCGTTGTCGTTCAGGTAGCCGTCGACGTTGTCCGGCTCCACCCCGTCGCAGCCCTTGGTCCTGGCCAGCTCGATCCGCTTGCGCATCAGGTCGCGGACCACGGTCGAGCGGACGTCGAGCCACCTCTCGTCCGGCCACCCATCCAGCTCGTTGCCGAGGACGGACCCGGGGAAGCTCGCCGAGTCGGGCCGCCCCGGCTCGTAGGAGCCCGCGCTGAAGTAGCAGATCACCACCCGGCCCGCCTGGCGCAGCGCCTTGATGGTGGCGTCGCTGGTGGTGAAGAGGTCGATGTCATACATGGCGACGTTGACGCTGGTGTCGAGCGTGCCCTTCAGCTGCCACTGCCAGGTGGTGCCGGGCGCGGGGTGCCAGATGGTCGGGCTCGTGCCGTGGTCGAGGGTGGTGCTCCCCTCGCGAGCGCCGGCGCCGTCTGCCAGCCGGCCGTCAGCCCGCGGCCCGTCGCGCCCTGAGTCGCGCGCAAGCAGGTCGGGGCCGCCGCTGTCGTCGGAGCAAGCGCAGAGCACGGTGACGAGGACGGCGAGGAGGACGCGCATGCTGCCATTATAGTGGGCGGCCGGCGCAAAGCCATCCGCGCCGAGCGGGGAGGGCGCAAGAGGGCCAGATCGCCACTTGTCGTCGTCGTTCTCAGATCATAGAGTCCCAGCGGGAACGGGCGCGGCACCGCAGGCGAGCGGTCGCGACCGACAGGAGGCGGCCCGGCCAGCTACGGCCGCGCTGCGGGACGTGAGGAGAGCCACCCGGTTCAAGGCCGGGGGCGTGGAGATGCCGATGGGCTTCGTCGATCTGTTCCGACCCAAGTGGAAGCACAGCGATGCCGAGGTGCGCGCGGCCGCCGTCCGCGAGCTGGGCGCCGAGGAGACAGAGGTCCTCGCCACCATCGCTCGCACCGACGCCGACGCGGCGGTGCGCCGCATCGCGATCAAGAAGCTGAACGACCCCGCGCTGCTGGCGGAGCTGGCCCGGAGCGACGCCGACGAGGCGCTGCGCCAGCTGGCCAGCGAGAAGGCGACCGCGCTCCTCGTCGAGGTGGCGGTCTCCGGTGAGGACCGCGCCGCGGCGGAGGCCGCGCTGGCCCGCATCGAGGACGCGGCCGCGCTGGCCCAGGTGGCCAAGACCGCCCCGCACGAGAGCGTGCGCAGGGCGGCGATGGGGCGGCTCACCGATGCCAAGGCGCTCGCCGAGGTGGCGCGCAGCGCGAGCGAGCCCGCCATCCGCCTGGAGGCGATCCGCAGCATCAGCGACGACGCGGTGCTGCGCGGGATCGCGCTCGGCGACGAGAACAAGGAGGTGGGGCTGGCGGTGGTGGA
Source organism: Myxococcota bacterium (assembly GCA_022710245.1). Next base: position 6,850 of record JAKLHH010000230.1, on the reverse strand, counting down.
GCGGCTCGAGGACCGAGAGTCACTCGACGCGGTCGCGAAGCGGGCGCGGGTCAAGGCGGTGAGGGCGCGCGCGCAGAAGAAGCTCGAGTCGCTGCGTAGCGCTGCCGGTCCGAGCACGGAGGGACAGACGCGCGCCCGCCTGCTCCAGATCTGCCGCACCGTGGAGTCGCTGGCGCGCTCCTCGGACTGGGAGTCGACGGCGCGCAAGATCGAGGAGGCGCAGGCGGGCTGGCAGGAGGTCGCGGCCGAGGCGGACGCGGAGCTGAAGGGCCGCTTCGAGGCTGCTTGCCGGACGTTCTTCGAGCGCCGCGAGAAGGCGCGCGCTCGCGCGCTGGAGCAGGCCCAGGCCGCGAAGGAGCAGCGCGAGCAGCTGGCGGCGAGAGAGGCGCTCTGCGAGCAGGTCGAGGGGCTCGGCGCCGACGCGACCCCGGAGCGGCTCGAGGAGCTGCGCGCGGCGTGGGCAGGCCTGCCGCCCGCCCCCGAGTCGCAGCGGGCCGCGCTGGAGGCTCGCTTCGAGCGCGCCTGCGGCAGGCAGCGCCGGCGACTGGAGGACCGCCCAATTGCGGGTCCTCGCGGCCTCCGGCCGCTCCGGGATGAGACCGCCGCAATTCGCGAGGACCGCCCGTATCGCGAGGATCGTCCGCGTCGCGAGGATCGCCCGCGTGAGGATCGCCGGCGTGAGGATCGCCCACGTGACGAGCGTGACGAGCGCCCGCGTGACGAGCGCCCGCGTGACGAGCGCCCGCGTGACGAGGCGCCGCGCCCCGAGCCGGTCGCGCTGACGCCCGAGCAGGCGCGCGCTCGCGCCGAGGAGCTCTGCCTGCAGGCGGAGGCGCTGCGCCAGGTGGAGCGCGTGGGCGACGCCCGGCGTCGCCTGGCGGGGCTCGCCGCCGAGTGGCGGCCCCTCGTCGAGAGCGGCCTCCCCGAGGAGCTGACCCGGCGCTGGCAGGCTGCCGGCGACGAGCTGGAGCGGCGCGCGGCGGAGCTGAACGCCGAGCGCGAGCGGCGCAAGGAGGAGAACCGGGTGCGGCTCGAGGGGCTCTGCACCCAGCTCGAGTCGCTCGCGCGCGGTGACAACCTCCGCGCGGCCGAGCGCCAGCTGAAGGACGCGCAGGCGGTGTTCCGCAAGCCGGGCCCGCTGCCGACCCGCGAGCAGGAGGACGCGCTCCGCGCTCGCTTCCAGACGGTGCGGGACCAGCTCACGACCCGCATCCGCGAGCTGCGCGAGGCCGAGGAGTGGAAGCGCTGGTCGAACGCGCCCAAGCAGGAGGAGCTCTGCCAGCGCGTCGAGGCGCTGCTCGCGCACGCGGACCTGAAGGAGACCGCGCAGCGGCTCCGGGAGGCGCAGGCGGAGTGGAAGCGGATCGGGCCGGCGCCGAAGGACAAGGCCGAGGCGCTCTGGTCGCGCTTCAAGGAGACCTGCGACAAGGTCTACGCGCGCTGCCAGGAGTACTTCGGCAACCTCGAGGCCGAGCGCGGCGAGAACCTGAAGAAGAAGGAGGCGCTCTGCGAGAAGGTGGAGGCGCTGGCGGGCTCCACCGAGTGGGAGGCGACGGCGGCGGAGATCAAGGCGCTGCAGGCCGAGTGGAAGCAGGTGGGCCCGGTGCCCCGCGAGCAGTCCGACGCCGTCTGGAAGCGCTTTCGCGCCGCCTGCGATCGCTTCTTCGAGGGGCGGCAGCAGCACCTCGACCAGGGCAACGTCGAGCGCAACGAGAACCTGAAGAAGAAGGAGGCGCTCTGCGAGAAGGTGGAGGCGCTGGCGGACTCCAGCGACTGGGAGGCGACGGCCGCGCAGATCAAGGCGCTGCAGGTCGAGTGGAAGCAGATCGGCCCCACGCCGCGCGCGAAGTCGGATGCGGTCTGGCGGCGCTTCCGTCGCGCCTGCGACCGCTTCTTCGATCGGCGCCAGCAGGAGCAGGACGGCGAGCGGATCGGCAACCTCCACCGCAAGGAGGAGCTCTGCGCCGCGCTCGAGGCCCTCGCCGCCACGCCCCCGGCGGAGCCCGCCGCGCTGGTGCAGCGGCTGCAGGACGCTCAGGCGGAGTGGAAGGAGATCGGCCCGGCCCCGCGGGACAGCTCCGACGCCATCTGGCAGCGCTTCTCGCAGGCCTGCGCCAAGCTGGTCGAGGCGGCCCCGGATGCGTTCCGGGGGACCGAGCTCGACCCGTTGATGAACCTCAAGCGCAAGGAGCGGCTCTGCGAGCAGGTCGAGGCGCTGCTGCCCGCCGAGGCCACCCAGTCGGCGCCGTCGGCTCGCGCGGGCACCGTCGAGGAGATGGCCGAGCAGCTGCGCCAGGCGCTGGCGGCGAACGCCTTCGCCACGGTGATGACGCCAGCCCGCCAGATCGACTGGCGCGCTGCCGCCGACGAGGTGCGCGAGCTGCAGGCCGAGTGGCGCCGCATCGGTCCGATCCCGGCGGACCAGGCGGCCGCGCTGTGGGAGCGGTTCCGCGACGCCTGTGACAAGGTGCTGGAGCAGGGGAGGCCGCCGCGGCCGGAGAGACCGCCGCGGCCGGAGCCGAGCGAGCGGTCGGAGCGGACCGACCGTCCCGAGCGAGCGGAGCGGCCCCCGCGCGAGCGGCCCGAGCGCCCGCGCCGCGAGGCCGCACCCGACGCGCCGCTGACGCCGGAGGAGGAGGCCGCCCGCGAGCAGAACCTGGTCCAGAAACAGGCGATCTGCGAGCGAGCCGAGGCGCTCGCCCTGGACGAGACCAGCGCTCACCGGAGTGAGATCCGAGATCTGCAGCGGCAGTGGAAGGCGATCGGGCCGGTGCCGCAGGCGCAGGCGAAGACGCTCTGGAACCGGTTCCGCCGCGCCTGCAACAAGGTCCTGCAGACAGCGCGCGCTGGCGAGGCCGGATCCGCCGAGGCTTCCCTGCCCGAGACGGAACCGCCGACCACGACAGAGGGAACGCCGCCCCCCGCGGGGGCGCCCGAGCCCACGACCGAGGCTACAGACGAGCCCGCCTGAGCCGCCCGCGGGTGGCCCGCCACCCTCGAAATCATCCGGCTTCCAGCGCCCCCGGTCCGCGCCGCGGCTGGCGGTGGCTCCATCGCGCCGCCGTGGCTCACCCCCGCGGAGTTTGCCGGGCGGAGCGGGGAGTGCTCCGCGGTGAGCACGAGCGCCCGCACCCGCGAGCCCTTCCGTCGACAGCGCTCGCGTCCTGGCACGCTCCCTGCTTCCCGCTCCCCGTCGCCCCGCACCGGCGCGGGCGGTCGGAGGGAGCACTCATGAGACGACTGGCATCGGTCCTCACCCTGGCCCTGGCGATCTGGCTCTTCTTCTCGGGCTTCACCTGGCCACACTCGCTGCCCCAGCTGGTCAACGCGGCCATCCTCGGGCTGCTGGTGATGATCATCTCGGGCGGCGCGCTGGTGCAGCCAGGGCTCCGTCGCCTGAACGTCCTCCTCGGGGGCTGGCTCCTCTTCTTCACCCTCTCGGCGCCGCGGCTCGGCGCCGCCACCACCTGGAACAACACCGCGGTGGGCGTGGCGGTGATCGCGCTCTCGCTGCTCCCCTTGCCCGCCCCGCGCCGGACAGCGAGCTCCCGCCGATCAGCGCTTGTCCGCCGCCCGCTCCGATCATAGAGTGCCGCGCGTCGCGGGCCGCGAGGTGCCGCGGGGGGCTGCAACCCAGCCCAGGTGCGTCTCAAGGAGGGCTCTCATGGTCCGTGGGGTGCTGGTCGCGCTCGCCCTGCTGCTCGGCGCTCGCGCCGAGGCTGGTCCCGTCATCGTGCTCAGCTCGGGGCTGACGACCGAGGACGCCGCGCCGACGGCGCCCTTGCTGGAGGCGCTCGGCGAGGACGCGCTCCACGGCTCGGCGCTGCGCCGCGTGCTCGAGGCGCGGCTCTCCCGCGGGGCCGGTCCGCGAGAGGCGCCGGACACGGCGCGGAGCGAGGTCGACGAGGGCCGGCGCCTCTTCCTCGAGGGCCAGTTCGAGGACGCGATCCACCGCCTGGAGGCCGTGCGGGCGGTCCTCGAGCGACACACCACCGCGCTCGTCGGGGACCAGGACCTGCGGGGCGCGCTGCGGCGGGCGCTGCTGCTCCTCGCCCACGCCTACCTGCGGACGGGGCAGCGCGCCTTCGCCACCGAGCGAGCGGGGGAGGTGATCCGCTCGTTCCCGGACTGGGACCCCTCGCAGCTGCTGCTGCGCTTCGGGCCCGACCTGGCCAAGCTCTACCGCGACACCCAGCGTGAGCTCGAGGGGCAGCCCCGCGGCACCCTGCTGGTGTCTACCCAGACCGCGGGCTGCATGATCTACGTCAACGAGCGCTTCGTCGGGGTGAGCACGGCGCGGGTCAAGCTCCTCCCCGGGGCCTATCGCGTCTACCTGCAGGACCAGAAGAAGCGAGGCCGCGTGCACCGGGTCACCGTGGGCGGTGCGCGGGCGCAGGCCAGCCTCGAGGTCGACTTCGAGCTCGAGTCCGCCCTCGCCGAGGACGGGGCGGGGCTCCGCTTCGAGGACACGGCGACCATGGCCCGGCGCGAGGTGCCGCTCGCGGCGGCGGCGGGCCGCGCGCTGGGGGCGAGCTCGGTGCTCCTCGTCGGGCTGCGCCGTCACCAGGGGCGGCGCACGCTGGTCGGCAGCGTGATCTCGCCAGCCGGTGGCCGCGCGGTCCGCTCCGCGATGATCATCGTCGAGCCGACGCCGCCGTCGACGGCGGTGGTGCACGCGCTGGCGCGCTTCCTGGTCGCCGGAGACTCGTCCGCCGCCGGCCTCATCGTGACGCCGACGCAGGAGCTCGCCGCGGCCGCCGCGCCGTCGGGCTCGCCGCCCGCCGCCCAGGAGCCGGGCCCGGGGTTCTTCTCCGCGCGCGTCTTCAAGTGGGTCACGCTGGGCCTGGCCGTGGGCGCGCTCGGCGCCGGGATCACGCTCCTCGCCCTCGACGGCCGCGGCGACTGCGAGGGCAACCGCTGCCCGGAGAGCTTCCACACGCTCACGCCGGGCGCCGTGCTGACGGGGGTGGGCGGGCTCGCGGCGGTGGGCTCGGGCGTCCTCTTCTACCTCGACGCGCGCGGGGCGCGGCGAGAGCGCCGGGCGCTGGTCTACCCCCTGCTGCAGCCTCGGGTGGCGGGCGCTGCGGCCCTCTTCCGGTTCTGACTCACCCCTCCGCCCCGAAGGGCGCCCGTCCCGAGGCAATTGTCGCGGCGCCGCCCAGGTCGGGCGGTCGGGCGAAGCTGCCGCGACCCACAATTCGCCCTGCTCGCCTCCTTCGGAGGCTCCGCGATGAAGGGCGAATTTGCCCTGCGCGCCTCCTGCGGAGGCTCCGCGATGAAGGGCAAATTGGCGCTCTGCCGCCGCCAGGGCGGCAACCGCATGCTATGCTCGCGCCGGATCTGCCAGAGCACCTGTGAGATGGGACAGTCACGCTACATCATCGGCATCGACCTCGGGACCACCAACAGCGCGACCGCCTACGTCGACCTCGCCGACCGGGCGGACCCGCCGCCGATCCGGCTCTTCAAGCTCTCGCAGCTCGTCGACCTGGCGCGCGTGGAGGCGCAGCCCTCGCTGCCGTCGTTCCTCTACCTCCCCGGCCCGCACGACCTGCCGGCCGGCGCCACCGCGCTCCCCTGGGATCCGCACCGCGACTTCGCCGTCGGCGTCTTCGCCCGCGACCAGGGCGCGCTGGTGCCCTCGCGCCTGATCTCCTCGGCCAAGTCGTGGCTCTGCCACCCGGGGGTCGATCGCGAGAGCGGCCTCCTCCCCTGGGGCGCGCCCTCGGAGGTGCCGCACCTCTCGCCCGTCGAGGCCTCCGCGCGCTACCTGCAGCACATGCGCGAGGCCTGGGACCACTCGATGAGCAACGGTCGCCCCGAGTGGACGATGGGGCAGAGCGACGTGGTCCTCACGGTGCCGGCCTCCTTCGACGAGGTCGCCCGCGAGCTCACGGTGGCGGCGGCGCGGCGGGCCGGGCTGACGCGGATCACCCTCCTCGAGGAGCCGCAGGCGGCGTTCTACAGCTGGGTGCGCGGCCAGGGCGACTACTGGCGCGAGCAGCTCGCCGACGGCCAGCAGGTGCTGGTCTGCGACGTCGGCGGCGGCACCACCGACTTCTCGCTCTTCGCCGTGCGCGGCGAGGGCGCGGAGATGACCCTCGAGCGCGTCGCCGTCGGCGATCACCTGATGCTCGGCGGCGACAACATGGACCTCGCGCTGGCGCGCCACGTGGAGCGCCGGCTGGTCAAGCGCGCCGGGGAGCTGGACCCGCGGCAGTGGGGGGCGCTGGTCCACTCCTGCCGCGCCGCGAAGGAGGCGCTCCTCAGCCCCGCGGCGGGCGAGGACCGCTTCACCATCCACCTCGCCGGGCGCGGCTCCAAGGTGATCGGCGGCGCGATGCGGATCGACCTCTTCCGCGACGAGGTGATCGAGCTCATCCTCGACGGCTTCTTCCCGCTGGTCAGCTTCGAGGAGCCGGCCCAGCGGGGCCGCGTCGGGCTGCAGGAGCTCGGGCTCCCCTACGCCTCGGACCCCTCGGTCCCGCGCAACCTCTCCGCCTTCCTCAAGCGCCACCAGGCCCGCCCGGACGCGGTGCTCTTCAACGGCGGCGCGATGAAGGCCACCATGGCGCAGGACCGCGTGGTCGAGAACCTCACCGCCTGGCTCGGCGCCGAGCCGATCGTCCTCGAGAACCAGAGCCTCGACCTGGCGGTCTCCCTCGGCGCGGCGGCCTACGGGCTCGCCCGCGCCGGCAAGGGCCTGCGCATCCGCGGCGGCACCGCGCGCGCGTACTACCTCGGCGTGGCCAGCGCGGCGGGCGGCCGGCGCAAGCAGGGCGTCTGCCTGATCCCCTTCGGCGTCGAGGAGGGCGACGAGGTGGAGATCGTCGACCGCAGCTTCGAGCTG
>JAKLHH010000023.1 GCA_022710245.1 Myxococcota bacterium | reverse complement strand
ACCGAGAGGTCGTAGGTGCAGGTGCACATCGCGAGCTCGCCGGGGTTGGTGATCTTCTCGGTGATGGTGATCTGGTTGCCGGCCACCGCCGCGACGAGCTCGACCTTCGAGGCGCAGTTGTAGATCGCGTCCTCGTGGCTGACGCGCAGCGCGCCGCTCTCCAGCGCGGCCTTCAGGCCCGCGGCCGAGAACTCACCCGCGGGCGAGCCCTTGCACGCGCTCTGCTGCGACTCCACCGTCGGCGCCGCGCCGCCGAGGCTGAAGCTGGTCGAGCCGGCGGGCTTGCCCTCGGCGTCGAGGACCTTCACCGTGTAGGTCCCGGCGGCGAGTCCCTTCAGCTCGAGCTGCAGGTCGTAGGTGCACATGCAGCGCGCCGTCTCGCCGGGGTTGGTGATCGTCTCGGTGACCGTGATGGTGCTGCCGGAGACGGCCGCGTCGAGCTGCAGCTTGGCGGCGCAGTTGTAGCGGGCGTCGTCGTGGAGGATGGTGACGTTGCCGCCGCTCACCTTGGCGCTGATGGCGCCGAGCGCGTAGCCCGTGAGCTCGCCGGTGACGTTGGCCTTGCACGCGCTCTGCTTCGAGCTCACCACCTCGGGGGTGCTGCTGCCGGGCTGGCCGGGCTGGCCAGGGTCGTCGCTGGCGCAGGCTCCGGCGACGAGGCCGAGCGTGAGGGCGGCGAGGCCGAGCATCATCTTGGTGGTCTTCGTGGTCTTCATGGCTAGCTCCTTTGTCATTCGGTCGGTCCGGCAAACCGTCTAGTGCGCTTCCTGACCCTTCTCTTGAGCAAGGCCGGTGCCAGACGCCTCCTGCCCCGCGTAACGACATCATTACAGATGGTTAGCACCTTCATCCGGCTGGCTGTGCCACCCCGTGAGTGTCCTGTCGTATACGTCTGGCAGTCATCGTATCCTTGCGGATACTCGCGGCGACGGAGGGCGCGGATGCTGATCAAAAAGGAGGGACCAAGCGAGGTCCGGCCTCACCGCGTGACTCTTCAGCCGCACCTCGCAGGTCGCGGTGCACTCGAGGCGCGAGCGCTCCTCCAGGGTAAGCGAGGCGAGCTGATAGAGGCCGCCGAGGAGGCTCCGGGGTCGGGCGGGACGCGCTTCCAGTAGCCGGCGTGGCGCGACCGTCTGGACAGGTGAGTGAGGAGGAGAGCGCGCGAGGAGAGCGCGCGAGGAGAGATCGGGAGGGCAGGACCGCGGCGCAGCTACAGCGTGACCTGCGAGGTGCCCACCGTCTTGCCGTCGGCGTCGACCACGGTGACGACGTAGGCGCCGGCGGCGAGGCCCTTCACCAGCACCGAGAGGTCGTAGGTGCAGGTGCACAGCGCGAGCTCGCCGGGGTTGGTGATCTTCTCGGTGATGGTTATCTGGTTGCCGGCCACCGCCGCGACGAGCTCGACCTTCGAAGCGCAGTTGTAGATCGCGTCCTCGTGGCTGACGCGGAGCCCGCCGCTCTCCGGGACGGCCTTGAGGCCCGCGGCCGAGTACGTGCCCTCGGGCGAGCCCTTGCAGGCGCTCTGCTGAGACTCCACCGTCGGCGCAGCGCCGCCCAGGCTGAAGCTGGTCGCGCCGGCGTCCTTGCCCTCGGCGTCGATGACCTGCACCGTGTAGGTCCCGGCGGCGAGGCCCTTCAGCTCGAGCTGCAGGTCGTAGTTGCACATGCAGCGGGCCAGCTCGCCGGGGTTGGCGATGGTCTCGGTGACGGTGATGACGTTGCCGGCGACAGTGGCGTCGAGCTTGAGCTTGGAGGCGCAGTTATAGCGTGCGTCGTCGTGGAGGATGGTGACGTTCCCGCCGCTGACCTTGGCGCTGATGGTGCCGAGGGCGTAGCTCGAGTCGCCGCTGGTGTTCGCCTTGCAGGCGCTCTGCTTGGAGCCGAGCACCTCGAGGTTGCTGTTGCCGGGCTGACCGGGCTGGCCGGGGTCGTCGCTGGCGCAGGCGCCCGCGAGGCCGAGCATCAGGGCGGCGAGGCCGAGCATCATCTTCGTGGTCTTCGTGGTCCTCGTGGTCTTCATGGCTAGCTCCTTCGTCAGGTCGTTCGTTTCCGGGCAAACCTGTCCATCGCCCCGGCCTGCCGGGGCCGTTCATCGTTCTGTCTCTCGCTGCCCCCTCGTCGCTGCTGGCTAGGGCACCGTGTAGCTCAGGAAGTCGCTGGTCGCGTCCGCGCTCGTCGGGCTCACCAGCAGGACCTGGATGACGTCACCCTTCGCCGCCGGCAGCTTCACCGTGAACAGGCCGGCCGCGTCCGTCCGTGTCGTCGCCACTGCCCCGCTGGTCGCGTCCGAGACCACCACGTCGCTCTCCGGCGTCGCCTGCACCCGCGGCGGGAGGCCGGGGCCGTCGTCGTTGCTCACCGTCACCTGCCCCTGCGCGTCGGGCGCGGAGACCACGTCGTTCGGCCCCAGCGTGGCCACCAGCTCCGGATGCGGCCCGCGCATGTGCTGGCTCAGGGCCACCGGCTCGCTCAGCGCGCCCTCGCGCTCGAAGCGTGCCTCGAGGCGCGCCCCGAACGGCGCCATCAGCACCGCGCCGAAGGTCCCGACGCTGGAGCTCGGCGCGCTCGCCTCCGCCGCGCTGTCCAGGTCGCGGAGGTGGACCCGACCCTGCCCCGCCACCGCGCCCGCGAGCCCCACGACCAGCGTCTTCGTCTGGTCGCTGCCCGGCGTGCTCTTCCGCATGAAGAAGGGCACCGGCTGCGGGACCGGCGAGCTCTCCTGGCCCCCACACCCCGCGAGGGTGAGGATGGCGAGGACGGTCAGCAGGTGAGTTGGTCGGGTCATCATCGCGTCATCGCTTCCTGACCACTTGCTTTAGCAAGGTGGATGCCATGGCCTCCTCAGCCGGCTGAACGGTATCATTCAGGGCTGTTACGCCTCTGGTCCGGCCACATGTGCCGCGCCGACTGTATACGTTTCTATACTTCTGGCGCGCTTTGTATCCGGTCGTATACTCGCCCTGGCGACACCGCGGTCACGCCTGCTCGTCTTCGCGGCTGACCCCGTGCCGCTTCATCAGCTTGTGTAGCCCGACCCGGGTCATGCCGAGCCGCCGCGCCGCCTCCGTGACGCTGCCCCGGCACTCCCGCAGGGCAGCGGTCACCATGCGCAGCTCGAGCCGGCGAGTCGCCTCCTTCAAGGTGAGCGCGGGCGCGTCTGCCTCGCTCGCCTCGGGCCCGGCGGCGGGCAGCCGCGGTCGCAGCGAGAGATCCTCGGGGGTGATCAGCGGACCGCCGAGCGCGAGGGCGCGCATCAGCTCGTTCTCCAGCTCGCGGACGTTGCCCGGCCAGTCGTGCGCGAGGAGGAGCCGGAGCGCGGCCGGCGAGACCAGGGCCGCGCGGCCGGGGGCGTGGCGTTCGAGGAGGTGCCGGACGAGGAGCGGCAGGTCCTCGCGGCGGTCGCGCAGCGGCGGCAGCCGGAGCAGGATGACGTTGAGGCGGAAGAAGAGGTCCTGCCGGAAGCGCCCCTCGCGGACCAGCTCGGCGAGGTCCTTGTTGCTGGCCGCGATGAGGCGGAAGTCGGAGGCCAGCTCGTGCTCGCCGCCGAGCCGCTCGAAGCGCTTCTCCTGCAGCACACGGAGCAGCTTCACCTGCAGGTCGGGCGGCATCTCGCCGACCTCGTCGAGGAAGAGCGAGCCGCCGTCGGCGCGCTCGAAGAGGCCGCGGTGCTGCCGTTCGGCGCCGGTGAAGGCGCCGCGCTCGTGGCCGAAGAGCTCGGCCTCGAGGAGCGAGGGCGAGAGCGCGCCGCAGTTGACGCTGATGAAGGGTCCCTCGCGGCGCGGGCCGCTGTAGTGGAGGGCCTTGGCGACCAGCTCCTTGCCGGTGCCCGACTCGCCATGGATCAGCACCGGCGCCTCCGAGCCCTTGACCCGATCCATCAGGCGGAAGAGCTCGCGCATCACCGCGCTCTGCCCGATCAGGCTCTCGAAGCGGTAGCGGCCCTCGAGCTCGCCCTGCTGGCTGCGGGCGAGACCGGCGAGCTCCTCCACGCGCAGGCGCTGCTCGGCGAGCGCCTCCTCGAGCCGCGCGTTGACGGCGCGCAGCTCCTCGCGGCTCCGCTCGAGCTCCTCCTGCCGGCGGCGGTTCTGGTCGAGGAGCTCCCAGTTGCCGACCGCGAGGCCGGCCTGCTCGGCGAGGGCGGCGAGGAGCTCGACGTGGCGCTCGGTAAAGGCCTGCGTCTGGAAGCGGTTGTCGAGGTAGACCGCGCCGCGCACCAGGCGGCGGATGGTGATCGGCACACAGAGCACGGAGCGGAGCCGGAGGTTGTGCACGCTGAGGAACTCGCGGAAGCGATCGTCCTCGAGCGCGTCCACCGTGAGGAGCGGGCGCCCGCTGCGGAGGACCTCGTCGGCGACCGAGCGGCTGAGCTTGAACTCCTTCCGCCGGATCGTCTCCTGATCGATGTTGCGCGCCACCTCGATCTCGAGCTGCGCGTCGCGCTGGAGGAGGAGGAAGCCGCGCTCCGCCCCGGCGAGCTCCACCGCGTGGTCGACGATGCGCTCGAGGAGGCGGCGGAGGTCGGGCTCGGTGTTGAGCTCCTTGCTGATGGCGAGGAGCGCCGCGAGCAGACTCGCGTCGAGGGCGGCGCGGCCTGCTCCCGGCGCGAGCTCGCGGCGAGCCGGCGCGGGCTCGGGCTCCTCGCTCTCCAGCGCGAGCACCTCCGGCCGCACGCCGGCCGCGGCCGCCGAGCGGCGGAGCGGCGGCGGCAGGCGATCGAGCTCGCGGCGGAGCTGGGCGCGAGCGGCCTCACGGTGCACCCGCGCGGAGATCGCGTCACCGACGGCGGCGGCGCCGCGGGCGAGCCAGTGGTGGAGCTCGACGAGGGTCGAGCGCTCGCCGCTCGCCTCGGCGCGGCGCAGCGCCGCCCGCAGGTGCTCGAGCGCGACCTCGGGTGCGCCGCCGGCGCGCTCCAGCTCCGCGCGCCCGGCGACGAGCTGCGCCTGCAGCTGGACCGAGTCGACGCCCCCCGCCGCCTCGAGCTGCTCGCGCGCGAGGCGCAGCGCCGCCTCCGGCTCGCCGGCGGCGAGGTGACAGCGCGCCAGCGCGAGGCGCGCCTCGGCGGCGCCGGCAGCCTCGCCCAGCTCCAGGAAGCGCCGCTCCGCGCCCTGCAGGCGCTCGCGCGCGGACGGCAGCCGCCCGGCCGCGAGCTCGAGCTCACCCTCGACGAGCGCGTCCTGCGCGAGGAGCGAGCCCCAGCCCAGCGACCCGGCGAGCCGGCTCGAGCGGTGGAGCAGCGCCCTCGCCTGCTCGTCCTGGCCGAGCAGGCCGCGCAGCCGGCCGAGGTTCTGCAGCACCTGGGCCGCCTCCCGGGCGCCGCCGAAGTCGCGGGCCACCTCGAGGCTCGCCTCGTAGCTCTCCAGCGCGGCCGGGTAGTCCGCCTCGAGCTCGGCCACCGAGCCGAGGTTCATCAGGAAGGTGGCCTCGAAGGGGAGGTGACGGAGCTCGCGGGCGAGGCGCAGGCACTCGCGGTAGCGGCCCCGCGCGCTGGCCAGCTCGCCGCGCCGCTGGTCGACGAGCGCCGCGGAGTTCTGGACCCGCGCGAGGGTGAGCGCGTCCTGCGCCTGCCGCGCCGCCTCGAGGGCGCGTACCAGCGCGTCGCGCGCCCCCTCGCTCTCACCCAGGTAGTAGCAGGCGAGCCCGCGCGTGTGCTCGAGCTCGGCGACCAGCTCCGGAGAAGCGTCGCCAGCCGCGGCAGCGCCCGCCTCGCGACGCGCCTCCTCGTAGCGGCCGCTGAAGAGGAGCACCTTCGCGCGGAGCGCCGTGGCGGCGAGACCCGCGAGACCGGTGAGCCCCGCGAGCGCCTCGTCCCGCTGCCCGGCCCGCAGCCGCGCGTCGGCGAGGGCGAGCGCGAGCGCCGTCCGCTCCCCGGCGGGGGCGGTGCCCAGCGCGGCGGCGAGCGTCTCGACCGCGCGAGGCGCCTGTCCGAGCGAGAGCTGGAGCGCCGCCAGCTCGGCCGCGAGGTGCGCCCGCTCCTCGCTGTCCGCCGGCGAAGCATCCCGGGCCGCCGCGAGGAGGCGCACGGCCGTCGCGGGGTCGAGCTCGCGCCTGGCCTGCCGGCCGCCCTCGGCGAGGAGCGCCGGGACCTCGTGCTCCAGCCCGACCCCGAGCGCGACGAGCGCGCACACGCGCGCGGGAGCGCCTCGCTGCTCGAGCAGCTCGAGGGCCCGCCGGCCGAGGGCCCGCCGCTCCGCCGGCGGCAGCTCCTCGCGCAGCGCCCGCGCCAGCGAACGCCCGGCGACGCGCAGCCTGCCGCCCGCCTCCTCGAGGATCCCCTGGAGGCGCAGCGCGCCGGCGCTGACGAGCGCGCCCTCGCCCGCGAGCTCCTGTACCAGCTCCGCCGGGAGACCGTCCTCGTGCAGCGCCGCGACGCTGGCGAGCCGCCGCGCGCGCGGCTCGAGGTCCCGCAGGCGCAGCCGGAGCGGCCCGGCCTCCTGCGCGGCGAGCTCCGTCGACGAGCGCTCGACCAGCTCGAGGAGCGTGCCCGGCTCACCCGCGAGCTGCCGCGCCACCGCGTGGCGGGTGAGCTCTGCCGCCAGCAGCGGGCTGCCTCCGGCGAGGCGGTGGAGCGCGGCGCCGAGCTCCTCGCCGCCCCAGCCCGTCGGGAGCATCGAGGAGACGAGCGCGGCGGTCTGCCCCGCGCTGAGGGGCGCCAGGGCCAGCCGCTCCAGCGAGGGAGCGAGCAGCTCCTCGGCCGCGCCCGGCGGCCCCGCCACGCAGAGGCAGAGCGGCAGGTCGTCGAGGCGGCAGAGCGCCAGCAGCGCCTCGGCGGTGTGGAGATCCTCGAGGTCGTCGACGACGAGCAGCGCAGCTCCGGCCGCCGCGGCGCGCACCGAGGCCACCACGCGCTGCACCGCGAGCGCGCCCTCGGCGACCCCGGCGGCCGCAGGCAGGGCGGCCTCGCCCGGCAGGCCGCGCAGCACGCGCAGACCCGCGAGCTGCGCGAGGCCGGCGATCTCCTCGCAGAGCCGGCTCCGCCCCGCGCCCGGAGGCCCGACCAGCAGTAGGCCCCGCGGCGGTGGTCCGGTCCGCACCGCAGCCAGCGCGGCGCGAGCCGCGTCGAGGGGAGCTTCGCGCCCGACCAGCGCCGGCGCCCCCAGGCCGCGGCCGGCCAGCGCGCGCGCGGCGGCTCCCGGCGCGCCGAGCTTCTCCTCGAGGAGCGCGAGGACCTCGGCCGCGCTGCCCGGTCGCCGCGAGGGATCGCGGGCGAGGAGCCGCCGCAGCAGCTCGTGCAGGCCAGGGGTGTCCTCGAGCACCGGCAGCGCCACCTCGGCCTGGAGCTGCGCCGCGGTCACCTCGAGGGCGCTGCCCGCGAAGGGGGGACGGCCGAGGACGAGCTGGTGGAGCAGCACGCCGACCGCGTAGAGATCGCTCTTCGCCGTGGGCGCTGCTCCGGCGAGGACCTCCGGCGCGAGGTAGCCCGCCGTGCCGCTGGTCGCGGCGCGCTGCCCCGCCGCCGAGGCGAGGCCGAGATCGAGCAGCTTCACACCTGCCGCCCCGACGAGGACGTGCTCCGGCTTCAGGTCGCGGTGGACCACGCCCCTGCGGTGCAGGAAGTCGAGGGTGCCGAGGAGCTCGGCCAGCGCCTCGAGCCCTGCCGCGCGCGGGCGCGGGCGCGCCCACTCGAGGAGCGCCTCGCCGGCGATGAGCTCGCGGACCAGGAGCAGCGCGCCCTCGACCTCGAGGAGCTCGTGCACCGCGGCGAGGCCAGGGTGCTGCAAGCGCGCGAGCAGCGCGAACTCGCGACGCAGCGAGGACACCTGCGCCTCGTCGACGATCCGCTTGACCGCGACCTGGCGCCCCGGCATGCGTCGGTCGCTGGCGAGCCAGACCTCGCCCTGCGCGCCGGCTCCGAGGCGGCGGACGGCCGCGTAGCGCTCTCCCAGGCTGGGCAGCAGCATCGAGGGCTACTCTATGCCCGGGCGCGAGGGCGCGCCAGGCGGCTCAGGCGGCTCGAGTTGCCGCCGCGCGGCGACTGTAGTAGGTCACCGCCTGATGGCCCCCCGCCGCCACCCGCCGGAGCCGGAGCTCGCGGCCCTCGCCCCCCTGGCCCTGGCGCCGTCCCGGGTCGCCGCGCTCCGCGCCGGAGTCCCGGCGCTGCACCGCTGGTATCGCCGCGAGGCCCGCGACCTCCCCTGGCGCCGCACCCGCGACCCCTACGCGATCTGGGTCTCGGAGGTGATGCTGCAGCAGACGCAGGTCGTCACCGTGATCCCCTACTTCGCCGCCTGGATGGCGGCCCTCCCCGAGCTGCGGACGCTCGCCGCCGCCGAGGACGAGCAGGTGCTGCGCCTCTGGGAGGGCCTCGGCTACTACTCTCGCGCGCGCAACCTGCAGCGCGCCGCCCGCGAGGTGGTCGCGCGCTGGGACGGCGTGCTGCCGCTCGCTCACGACGCCCTGCGCTCCCTGCCGGGCGTGGGCGCCTACACCGCGGCGGCGGTGCTCAGCATCGCCGCGGACCAGCCGCTGGCCGTGGTCGACGGCAACGTGCGTCGGGTGCTGGCGCGGCTCCTCGCGCTCGCCGAGGACCCGCGGCGAGCGCCGTGGACCACCGCCCTCGACGCGCTCGCCGCGGCGCTGCTGCGCGCCCCGGCCAGCCTCCACAACCAGGCGATGATGGAGCTCGGCGCGATGATCTGCACACCGCGGACGCCGGCCTGCGAGCGCTGTCCGCTGCGGGGGCGCTGCGCGGCCCGCGAGGCCGGCACCGCCGAGGAGCTCCCCGTCCGCAGCGCGCGCGCGCCGGTGCCACACCACCAGGTCGCCGTCGCTATCGTCTTCGACGGCGAGCGCTGCCTCGTCGACCAGCGCCCCTACGACGCCCTCCTCGGCGGGCTCTGGGCGTTTCCAGGGGGCAAGCTGGAGCCCGGCGAGGGCGCCGAGCAGGCGCTCCGGCGAGAGCTCGACGAGGAGCTGGGGCTCGAGGTCGAGGTGGAGCACGCGCTGCCGCCGGTGCGGCACGCCTACTCACACTTCAAGGTCACCCTGCACCCGTTCGTCTGCGGCGTGCGATCGCAGCGCCCCCTGGCCGCCGAGGCGCCGCCCTGCCGCTGGGTGCTGCCCGGCGAGCTCGCCGAGCTGCCCATGCCGCGGGCGAACCGGAAGGTGATCGAGCTCCTCGAGGCGCACCTGCGGGCGCAGCGAGCGGGGGAGAACAAGGAGAGGAGGAAGGCGAGAGGGCGAGGGCGCGGCTAGCGCATCCAGGAGGCCGGGATGGTGTCGCTGCGGGTCGGCGCCATGCAGACCTTGTAGTTCACCGCCGTCGGGCAGGAGCTGGTGCCGCTGACCTTGCAGCCCCTGGCCTCGCAGGCCTTGCGCGCGGCGAAGGTGTCGCTGCCGCTGTAGCGGCAATAGTGCTTACACTGGGGCGCGCTCCCGCTCCCGCAGATATAGCAGCCATCCGCGCTCGCGGTGCCCGGCAGGGCGACCAGGCCAAAGGTGAGGGCAGCGGAGCAGGCGAGGAGAATGCGCTTCATCGAATGCCTCCTTGGGGCGTGGTTGGGTGGTGCTCACGTAGCATCGGCGTATCCTACGCTGAGTTGAGCAGACCCTTCCACCCTGGTCGCCCTCCCCGCTCGGCGTGGTTCGCCCACACCCAGCTTGCAGCCGCCCCCGGATTGGGAAAGGATGTGAGCCATGCGCGTGCTCGTCACCGGCGGAGCCGGGTACATCGGGAGCCACGTGGTCTGGCAGCTGCTCGAGCGGGGGCACCAGCCGATCACCTTCGACAACCTCAGCACCGGGCACGCCGACGCAGTGCGCGGCCCGCTCGTGATCGGAGACCTCTGCCGGCGCGAGCAGGTGCTCGAGGCCTTCGCCCAGCACCGCCCCGAGGCGGTCATGCACTTCGCCGCCCGCTCCCTGGTCGGTGAGTCGGTGCGCGATCCGCACCTCTACTTCCACGACAACCTGGTCGGCGCGCTGAACCTCCTCGACGCGATGCAGGCCCACGGCGTGCGGCTCTTCGTCTTCTCGTCCACGGCCGCCACCTATGGCGTCCCCCAGCGCGTGCCCATCCCCGAGGACCACCCGCAGCTGCCGGTGAACCCTTACGGCGACAGCAAGCTCGCCATCGAGCGGATGCTGATCGCCTACGGCCGCGCCTACGGCCTCCGCTCGGCCATCCTCCGCTACTTCAACGCCGCGGGCGCGGCCCCCGAGCAGGGCCTCGGCGAGCGCCACCAGACCGAGACCCACCTGATCCCGCTCCTGCTGCAGGTCGCGACCGGCGCGCGCCCCGTCGCCCAGATCTTCGGCCGCGACTACGCGACCCCCGACGGGACGTGCGTGCGCGACTACATCCACGTCCTCGACCTCGCGGACGCGCACCTCCTGGCGCTGGAGAAGCTCGCCGCCGCCGGCGAGGGCCTGGCGCTGAACCTGGGCACCGGCGTCGGCCACTCGGTCCTCGAGGTGCTGACCTGCGCCCGCGTGGTGACCGGCCACGAGCTCCCCGCGGAGGACGGCCCGCGCCGCGCTGGCGACCCGCCGGTGCTGGTCGCCGCCGCCGACCGGGCGCGCGAGGCCCTGGGGTGGAGCCCGAGCCGCTCCGACCTGCGCTCCATCGTGGCCTCGGCCTGGGAGTTCCACCGCGTCCGCTGACCGGCGCTGAGCAGCGCTGACCGGCGCTGAGCAGGCGCTGACCGGTACGGGGAACGATCGCACCCCTGAGCGGCCCCGAGTGGCCCCCAGCGGCCCCGAGCGGCCCCGAGCGGCCCCGTGTTTTGACAGTTCTGGCGATCTCTGTTAATCCATGGAGGACGCCACGGAACCTGTCGGAGGTCTTGCATGCCACCAGTGCGCCAGCCGATCGACAAGCCCGAGCGGGCGAGGCAGCTGGCTCGCGCGATCGCCTCGGACCTCAGCCTCTACCACGAGGACAAGATCGTCGAGGGGATCGAGAACGACTCGCTCTTCGAGACGATGTCCGATGAGATCCAGGAGGGGCGCGACCTCTTCAAGAGCCGCGTCACCGACGAGATCTTCAAGCTGAACCTCTACGACCGCGCGATCATCGACGTGCTGATCAAGTCCAAGGGGCACATCAAGTCGAAGATCTGGTAGGGGCTCGCAGGCGAGGCCCGCCGCGCTGGCCTCGCCTGGCTGATGCTCTGCCGCCTCCAGGGCAGCCACCGCGATCTGCGCTGCTCGTGTCCTGCGGACGCTCCGCGATGAAGGCAGCTCCCGCGTGAGCCTCTCCTACGAGTTCGTAGTCGCCATGGCCGAGGCGGGCACCCGTCTCGATCAGTACCTCGCCGCGCGCAGCCTGCCGGTCAGCCGCTCGCAGCTGAAGCGCCACATCGACGCTGGCCGCTGCCGCGTGAACGGCGAGGTGGCCCGCCCGGCGAAGAAGCTGCACGCGGCCGACCAGATCGAGCTGGAGCTGCCGCCGCCCGAGCCCGACGAGGCGCTCCCCGAGGAGATCCCGCTCGCCGTGCTCTTCGAGGACGCGGCGCTGATCGTGATCGACAAGCCGCCGGGGCTGGTCGTCCACCCGGCCGCCGGGCACCGAGGGGGCACGCTGGTGAACGCGCTCCTCGGCCACTGCCAGGACCTCTCCGGCGTCGGGGGCAAGCTCCGCGCCGGCATCGTCCACCGCCTCGACAGCCTGACCAGCGGCGTCCTCGTCGCCAGCAAGACCGACCAGGCGCACCTCGCGCTCGCCGCGCAGTTCGCCGTCCACAGCGTCGAGCGGCGCTACCTCGCCGTCGTCGCTGGCCGGCTGCCGGCGCCGAGCGGGACCTTCGACACGCTCCACGGTCGCCACCCCACCGATCGCAAGCGCTTCACCTCCCGCTGCGAGCGAGGGCGGCGCGCGGTGACGCACTGGCGCGTGCTCGAGGAGCTGCGCGGGGCGACGCTGGTCGAGGCGCGCCTGGAGACCGGACGCACGCACCAGGTGCGCGTGCACTTCGCGGAGAGCGGCCACGGCCTCCTCGGCGACCCCGTCTATGGCAAGCCGCCGGCCGACCCGGTGGCGCGCGAGGCGGGCAAGCGCCTCGGCCGCCAGGCGCTCCACGCGCAGGTGCTCGCCTTCGATCACCCGCTGACCGGCGAGCGGCTGCGCTTCGCCACGCCGCCGCCGCCGGATCTGCAGGCGCTCCTCGTCGAGCTCGGCCACGGCGCGGACGGCGCCGCGAAAGACCAGGAGGGCTGATGCTGCTTCGCGACTCCAGCTATCGACTCGTCGACGGTGAGGGCGCGGTGGTCCTGCAAAGCCCGCTGCTCGAGCTGCCGGGCCTCGTGCACGGCTTCGCGACCCGCCGCGGCGGGGTCAGCCAGGGGACCTTCCAGAGCCTCAACTTCGGGCTCAAGGGCGGCGACCGGCCCGAGCACGTCCGCGCGAACCTGGACCGCCTCGGCCGTCGCGTCGGGTTCGCGCCAGAGCGCTGCTACCGCCTGAGCCAGGTGCACGGCCGCGAGGTGGTGGTGATCGCCGGCGACGAGGACCCCGCCGCGGTGCTGCGCACGCCCGCCGACGCGCTGGTGACCGACCGCGCCGGCGTCACCCTCGGGGTCGCCACGGCCGACTGCGTCCCCGTCCTCCTCGTCGACCCGGTCCGCCGCGCCGCGGGCGCCGCGCACGCCGGCTGGCGCGGCCTCGCTGGCGGAGTGCTGGAGGCGACCATCGCCACCCTCGCGGACCGCTTCGGCGCCGTCCCCTCGCGCCTGCTCGCCGCCATCGGCCCCTGCATCGGGCCGTGCTGCTACGAGGTCGGCGAGGAGGTCGCCTCGGCGCTCGCCACCACCCCCGCCGCGCTGCTGCGCGGCGACGGACCGCGGCCGCACCTCGACCTTCCCGCGGCCGCCCGAGCGCGCCTCGTCGCGGCCGGGCTCGCCGAGGCGTCGATCAGCGCAGCGGGCCTCTGCACCCGCTGCCACGACGACCTCCTCTTCTCGTATCGACGGGATCGCGAGCTCTCCGGTCACCACCTGAGCGTCGTCGGGCTCGTCAGCCCTTGACCGCGTCGAACCGCCGCATATAGGTGCGCGCCACGCGCTCCTGGTCGAGCTTCAGATCGCGCGCGACCGTCTTCAGGAACCCGCGCAGGTACACCGGCGAGGGCGTCGCCTCGAAGTTCTCCTCCTCGATGGCGCGCAGGTAGGCGATGGAGATCTTGGTCCGATCGGCGATGTCCTGCAGCTCGATGCCGCGGGACTCGCGGATGGTCCGCAGCAGCGCGCCGGTGAACTCGCTGGTCTCGTCGAGCACGGGCATCGCCGGCCGCTCGCCGAGGGGGTGCGCCTCGGGGTGCTGCGGCGGCAGCACCTCGCTGACGCGTGGCGGCTCCTCGTCGAGCGCGGCGAAGGTGTCGGGCACCGGCGCGCCGCCCGGGAAGACGCGCTGATCATAGAGGTGGCGCTTCTCCGGATCGGCGAGGACCGCGTAGGCCTCCTCGATCCGGCTGTGCATCTGGCTCACCTCGCCTGGCGGCGCCACCCCGAAGATGGCCAGCGAGTCGGGCGCGTAGATGCGCCGCATCCGCCGCTGCGCGCGGCGCACCTCCTCGTCGGTCGCGCCGGGGTGCAGGCCGAGGATCTCGTAGTGCCCCTGGCGGGCCATCGGGTTCGGCACGCCGATGCACTCGGGGCGCTCCTTGGTCTCCAGCGAGAGGATGCGGCGGGTGACCCGCTCGATGTCCTTCGCCACCTTCGCCTCGGGGTACTCGACGAGCAGCGGCCGGCGACGCCGGACCGTCACCCAGGCGACGTCCTCGCACTCCACGTAGCCGAGGTAGTCGAAGGGGAGCCCCAGGTGCCGCCTCCCCACCATGGCCAGCGACGGCCCGAGCTCCAGGTCGTCGCGCGTGCGCGTCATGTTGACGACGAGCCGCGGCTTGAACGCGGTCATCGCCCGGTGGATCGCCTCGCCCATCTCGGGGTCGCGCTCGCGGGCGACCTCGTAGATCTGGTTCGGCGTCGGGATGCCGCAGTGGGCGGCCCCCTGGAGATCCGCGAGGAGCCGGTCGCTGCCCTTGAGCGAGCGGATCTTGCGCACGAAGGCGCTCTTGATCAGCCGGAACGCGCTCTCGATCGCGGTCGGCTCGGGCACCGTCACGACCACGTGGAGGTCGGCGGCGAGGAAGAGATCGAGGGTGTTGAAGTCCGAGCCCGCGGCCAGGTCGATGATCACGTAGTCGACGGCGAGGCTGCGGATCTGGGTGAGCAGGCGGTTCTTCTGCGCCGGGCGCGGGTTGGTCGCGCCGATCGCGTTCGCGTGCCCGGCGATCAGGCCGAGGCCGCGGAACGGCGTCTCCGCCACCACCTCCTCGATCGCCTTCACCTCCTTGGAGAGGAACCCGTGGATGCTGCCGCGTGGCTCGTCGGTGCCGAGGAAGCAGTGAAGGTTGCTGGAGCCGAGGTTGGCGTCGACGAGCACCACGCGCTTGCCGAGCTGCGCCAGATAGATCCCGACGCCCGCCGCGAGGAGGCTCTTGCCCACGCCCCCCTTGCCGCTGGCGATCGCCATCACCATCCGCGGCGAGCCCTTGCCCGACGCCGGCTCTCCCTCCTCGTCGTCGTCACCCCAGGGCGGCTCCTCCTCGGGAGCGCCGGCAGGCTCGATCAGCGCCTCGATCTCGTCGTGCGACTCCCGCGGCGGCTCCGCCTCGATGGTGATCACCTTGTCCTCGCGCTCGTTGTCCCCCAGCACGTCCTGGTCCTCGCGCTCGCTGTCCCCGAGCACGCCCTGGTCCTCGCGCTCGCTGTCCCCGAGCACGTCCTGGTCCTCGCGCTCGCTGTCCCCGAGCACGCCCTGGTCCTCGCGCTCGCTGTCCCCGAGCACGCCCTCCCCCGCTTCACTCTCGTAAGGCTTGTCCGACATGGCCCGGGGTTCATAGCACAGCCGGTCTACCGGGTGAAGCGCCGCCCGGCTCCTGGCCGCGGCTGGCACCGCCCGCGGTCGCTCGCCTGATTCCGCAAGGATCTCAGCGTCTGGTGCGACGCCGTCCAGCGAGCTCCGCCGCCATCCGGAGCGCCGCGACCATGCTGTCCGCCCGGGCGACGCCGCGGCCGGCGATGTCAAGAGCGCTCCCATGGGCTGGCGAGGTGCGCACGATGGGGAGCCCGAGGGTGACGTTCACCGCGTCGTCGCGGTGCAGCAGCTTGAGCGGGATCAGCGCCTGGTCGTGGTAGCAGCAGACCACCGCGTCGTACGACTCGTGGTGGGCGAAGAGCCCGTCGGCGGGCAGCGGTCCGCTCAGCGTCACCTCCCGCCCCGCCTCGCGCAGCCGTGCCCGGGCCTGCTCCAGCCCGGGGACGAGCAGGCGCGACTCCTCGTCGCCCATCAGGCCCTCCTCGCCCGCGTGCGGGTTGAGCGCCGCCAGCGCTACCCGCGGCGAGGCGACGCCGAGCTCGTCGGCGAGGGCACGCGCCGTGAGCTCGAGGCCGTCGGCGACCAGCGCGGGGCCGAGGCGCACCGCGACCTCGCGCAGCGCCACGTGCCCGGTGAGCGGCACCACGCGCAGCCTCGGGCCGGCGAGCATCATCGCGACCCGCGGCGACCCGCAGCGCGCGGCGAGGTACTCGGTGTGCCCGGGGAAGGCGAAGCCCGCGCGATGCGCGGCGGCCTTGGTGATCGGCGCCGTGCAGAGGGCGTCCGCGCGTCCGGCGAGCACCGCGTCCATGGCCGACGCGAGGCTGGCGACCTGCAGCCGGCCCGCTGCCTCGGAGGGCTGCCCGGGCGAGATCTCCTCGGGCCGCGGCTCCCCCGCAAGGTCGAGCCAGTCGACGTCCAGGAGCGGCAGGCGCAGCGAGGCCGCTGCGCGGGCGAGGAGCTCGCGTCCGCCGTGGATCTGGTAGCGCGCGTCGGCGGGCGGCGCGGCGAGCGCCTTGACGATGATCTCGGGCCCGATCCCGGCAGGGTCACCGATGGAGATGGCGATACAGACAGACATGGTCCCAGGTGCTAGGCTTGCTGGTCCTCGGAGAACGTCTGATGCTCTGCCGCCTGGAGGGCGGCAACCCGATGCGGCAACCCCGATCATGATGCCAGGTCCGCGGCCGCCTGACCACCACCTCGCGCTCACGCTGCTCGCGCCCGCGCTCCTCGCAGCGCTCGCCGGGAACGGCGTCGCCGCGCCCGCGCCGGCCACGCCAGCCTCGGCGCCCGTCGCGCGGACGCCCGTCGCGCGGACGCCCGCCGCACCCGCGCCCGCTGTGCCCGCGCCTGCTCCCGCCCGGCCGGCCCCGGTCCTCAAGGTCGTCGCCCCGGTGAAGCCAGGCGCCGTCTCGCCGCTGAGCATGCGTCCCGTCGCCACGGCTCACCCGCTGCCAGCCTGGCCTCCTCGCCTTGGCCCCCGGCGCGAGGTGGGCTGGGGCCCCGGCGAGACGATGACCTTCATCATCAAGCTCGCCGGCATCGAGGGTGGACGCGGGGCGATCAGCGTCGGCGCGCCGAAGACGAAGGGCGGCCGCCGCATGCTGCGAGTGCGCGGCCTCAGCGAGACGAGCCCGCTCGTCTCCGCCTTCCATCGCCTCCGCGAGGACGTCATCACCCAGCTCGACCTGGAGGGCGTCCTCACCGTGCAGTCGCTGGACGACCGCCTGCTCAAGCAGCGACGGCGCAAGCTGGAGACCACCTTCGACGCGCCGCTGATCCGCCAGTCGATCCAGCAGGACGGGGCGACGAACCTGCGCGAGCGGCGGATCGCGCCCCCCGTCTTCGACGGGCTCACCGTCCTCTTCCTGCTCCGCAGCTCGCCGCTCACTCCCGGCTCGCGCCTCGACGTGCGCGTGCTCACCGGGCTCACGCTCTACCGGGCCGAGCTCACCGTCGTCGGGCGCGAGCGCGTGCTGGTGCGCGACAGGACGCGGGAGGCGATCCGCATCGACGGGGTGGCGCGAGAGATCGACGACCAGGACCGGCCGGTGGCGAAGGAGCCGCTGCGCAAGTTCTCGTTCTGGCTCAGCGCCGACCGCTTCCACGTGCCGCTCCGCCTCGAGGGCGACACCAAGCTGGGACCGGTCGAGGCGGCGCTGCTGACGCACACCGCGACCCGCGCGCCGCTCCTGCTGCGACCCGCGCTGCTGCTCATCAAGAACGGCGCCGCCCAGCGAAGAGGGCAATCGAGCGAAGCTGCCGCGACCAGCAACGAGGGGAAGAGGTCTCGCTGACCCGCCAGGGGACGGGCTAAGGGACGGCCCGGCTCCGTCGATGTGGACCGCTGGGGTGTCTCGTGGTATCGGAGGCGCCGCGAAGCGTGGAAGGGTCGGAGAGCGGTCGCGGAGAGTTTCCCGAGCAGCCTGGGTCGGTGCGCGGGCAGGAGGAGCGGCGATGTGCAGGGTTGGCCAGCGCCGCGCGCCACACTTTGGGGCTAGACGGGGCAGGCAGGTGTGTAAGAATAAGTTTTGGTAGGCACGCTGTGGAAGAGATCTGCTGTTCATTCTGCGGGAAGCGACGCTCCGAGGTCCGCAAGCTCATCAGCGGACCTAACGTCTACGTCTGCGACGAGTGCGTTGCGCTCTGTAACGAGATCATCGAGCAGGACGAGACCCCACCGCCGCGCCAGTATCCGCGCCCCGCCGAGATGCTCGAGGAGCTCGACCGGTACTGCATCGGTCAGGAGCGGGCCAAGCGCGTCCTCTCGGTCGCCGTCTACAACCACTACAAGCGCGTCTCCTACCGCAGCAAGCCCGGCGAGGTGGAGCTGGCCAAGGGGAACATCCTCCTGCTCGGCCCCACGGGCTGCGGCAAGACGCTGCTCGCCCAGACCCTGGCGAAGAAGCTCGAGGTGCCCTTCGCCATGGCCGACGCCACCACCCTCACCGAGGCGGGCTACGTCGGCGAGGATGTGGAGAGCATCATCAAGTCGCTCTACCGCGCGGCTGACGGGGACGTCGACCGCGCCGCCGAGGGGATCGTCTGCCTCGACGAGGTGGACAAGATCGCCCGCAAGAGCGGCGGCCCCTCGGTGAGCCGCGACGTCTCCGGCGAGGGCGTGCAGCAGGGGCTGCTCAAGCTCCTCGAGGGTCGCAAGGCGACCATCACGCCGGACGGCTCGCGCAACCGACCGCAGCAGGAGCTGATCCAGGTCGACACCACCAACGTCCTCTTCATCTGCACGGGGAGCTTCATCGGCGTCGAGGAGATCGTGAAGCGCCGGGTCGGGGAGCGAGGCATCGGCTTCGGCGCCACCGTCGACACCAAGCTCGAGGACAAGAACGCGCTCCGCGCGCTGGTGCAGCACGAGGACCTGATCAAGTACGGGATGATCCCCGAGTTCG